>JAQVZK010000040.1 GCA_028708195.1 Desulfovibrio sp. | reverse complement strand
AATCGCGCCATTGTGCCTGAAATGGAGGCCGCCGTTATGGCCGCCCACCAGCTTACCTATCCTGGCATGCTTGACCTTATTCCCAAATACGGCGGCATAGCCATTCAGGAATTGAAGGTGGACGAATGGCACGGGCGAACCCTGATTGACCTTAACCTGATGCAGCGTTTCAATGTGATGGTGCTGGGCATCCGCCCTGTGGGAGAGCATTCCTTCAACTTCGTGCCCCCAGCCATGACAGTGCTGCAAAAAGGCGACACCATCGTGCTGGCAGGACGGGCCAACTCCATGAGTGACCTCAAACCCTAGTTTTTAGTCTTGTGCCAGCGGTGGCCTGAAAGCCCCTCCCCCACAAAGCATCTCGACTATAAAAGTCCCCTGGCGACGCAGTTGTTTTCCTGATCATCGTCGGCGGCGGATGTGTCCTGGCCGGGCAGTGCCCACCAGGGCAAGGTGCGCCAGGCATTGTTGAGGGCTTTTTCCTGTTCGGGCCAGCGAGGGGAGTAGCGGGCAAGCTCCGCCCTGTACGCTGCGGAATGGTCCATGTGGCGCAGATGACACAGCTCGTGCCAGCACAGATGTTCGAGAAGCGGCAGGGGAAGCAGCACTGCCCGCCAGTTGAGGCTGATACGGCCCTCGGGCTGGTTCGCTATTGGCAAAATGGGGAGGCTGCTCTGTGGTGCCACTGCATGGGGGCCATGTTCGTCAGTCCTGGTTTCTGCATTGCCCGAGAAGAGACGCCATAGGTTTCCTGCCCATCGCCCGGCTTTGTTCACCGTCTGGGGAGAGGAACGGTGTACGCCGTTCTCAATGGATGCCATGCCCTTTTTTTTCGGGAGTGTGTTGGCCCGGCGCGAACGGGCGCAACTGCCCCAGCGCGAGCGCTGGTCACGCACGCTGATTTTTTCAAGCCCAAAGCCCGCCTGTTGTGCCAGATTTTCCAGATAGGCTGGCAGCATGGCTTCGGCCATGTGGCGTCCCCATTGCCGCAAGGCCTGAGCGCACAGGGGGGTATTTTCCACCTGGCCAAAGAGGCGCAGATGGCCGGGGCTTTGCACCAGGAGCAACCTTTGCGCAGCTTGCCGCGTGAGCAGCGAAAAGCTGTTTTCGTGATGGCGTGCGGCAATGAGTTTGCCTGCCGCCATATCCCCGCCGGGTTGTACAGCGAAGGTCAGTCCGGCCAAAGGCAGATTGATGGATTGGGGCAACTGTTCACTTGGGGCGAGCGCCGTGTATTTTTTCCAGGCGCGCTCGAGCCAGGGCAGAAACTGGGGCAGGCTTTTTTCAAGCAAAGCCTGAGACATGCCCTGCGGCGTGGTGAGGGTCAGGCACCCGCGCGAATCAAGGGATATGCGAGTGTTTTTGGCGCGTGAAGAGCAGCGTACCGTAACCGCAAGCTTTGTGCCGTCAGACAGTTGCATGAAAACCCTGGCCGGGAGTGCTTTGGCGTCAGGGCGAGAAAGGAGCGAAGCCGCTTTTTTTTCAGACATGCACCAAGGCTGCCACAGGTGGTCACGCCTGTAAAGGCAGCCCTGAAATGGCCGGGGCAGGGGGCGTTGCTTCTTTTGTGCCGGCAATGGGTTGCTGTTTTTGGGAATTGGGGCGAGTGTGGAGCAGCGGTTCCAGTACAGCTTCGGGAATCAGGGGAAGATTGGATTTTTCACAAGCCCCTTAAGAGCCCGCCAGCCAGGCAATGGACGGCGTAACTGGCTGCCCTGCATGCGCACCTTGACGCCGCGCCAGAGGCGGCCCCGCCTCTTGACAGGAACCGATATCATTTATATATCTTTAAAGAGGCTGGCATTGGCTATCCTCTTTTATTTATCAGTATACAAACTTGAAAAACATGCCCGCATGTTTAAGGAGAGAATGTGATGAAAACGCTGAAGGGTAGCCAGACCGAAAAAAATATTCTTACAGCTTTTGCCGGTGAATCTCAGGCCCGCAACCGTTATGACTTTTTCTCCGCCATAGCCAAAAAAGACGGTTTCGTGCTGGTGCAGGAAATTTTTCTTGAAACTGCCTTGCAGGAAAAAGAACACGCCAAGCGTTTGTTCAAGTTTCTTGAAGGCGGCGAAGTAGAAATCCAGGCGGCATACCCCGCTGGTGTTCTTGCCGGCAGTGAAGCCAACCTGCTTGCCTCGGCCCATGGCGAAAACTACGAGCATACAGAAATGTATCCTTCCATGGCCGCTACCGCCGAAAAGGAAGGCTTTTCCGAAGTGGCCTTTGTCATGCGTCATATCGCCGTAGCCGAAGCCTATCATGAAAAGCGCTTTTTGAAGCTTGCCAGCGACATCAAAGAAGGCCGCATGTTCATGCGTTCCAAGCCCACCGTGTGGCGCTGCATCAACTGCGGCTGTCTTGTCGAGGGCGACCATGCCCCCGAGATGTGCCCCGCCTGTGCGCACCCCAAGGCCTTCTTTGAAGAGCTGAACTACAGCTTCTAGTTGCCTTCGGGCTGTTTGCAGCGCCGGGTGCTGACATTGGGCCTTAATTTGCCTGATGTGCGTGGTCAGGGCTGCACGACAGCTACTGCAGTTCTGTCTGGCTGGCTGCAACCAAAATCCTGATCTGGGCGACCATTGCTTTATCAGGGGCATATACAGCGCCCTGCGTAACCAAAATAGCGCAGGGCGCTGTTTTGTTACATGTTTTTCAGTATTGTACCGCTGGTAATACCCTGTAGGCAATTTCAATGGCACGTTTTTTGTAAGGTGATGGCGAGAAGCCCTGGGCTGTCAAAAAACTGTTTTCGTTAAGTATGTATATATTGATAAAAAAATATTATTTTATATTCTTAATGTCTTTAGTGAGTTAAGTGTGCTGTCTATAGGTTGTGGGGTGAATACCTCTTGATTTTTTATCATAGATATTGCTAATAGTTTATATTCCTTGTGCTCCAGCGTGGCACGTAGGGATCTTAAAGCAGCCGTACCGTCCGCTGTGTTATAGAAGAAGATATTGCTCGATTAACGTAATGCCAAAGAGCTTGCAGGATATTCGTAATCCGGGTATCCAATGGTCGTCTTAAGGCATGCCGTTATGAAAATTAGCTTTTGGCTATAGAATTCATAATGTGGGCCATTCTGGCCGGGATGCTGACAGAGCGGAGATCCACTTGACGGTGTGGGTTTCCAGTTTAGGGAGTGAACCGTGAAACAATATTTATCATACCTTTTGGCTTTGGTCTTGCTGGCGCCCGCTGTGGCGACGGCTGCGGAGCAGACATATCCGCTGCCCCAGGCCGGGCAGGCCATCACCGTAGAAGACTCCGTTTACGGCGTGTTGCGAACCAACAGGGCTCTGCGCGGCATACAAGAAAACCGGAATGTGCTTGAGCATGAAGTTGACCGCGCCAAGGCCGGTTTTGGCCCACGCGTTGACGTTACCGGCCGTGCTGGCGGCAGTGTGCTGAGCGACTCGAGCACCCGCAGCAGAGATTTGGACACGCAGATGTGGGGCATGGCTGGCGTTAGCGCCCAGCTTGTGCAGCCCATATGGGATGGTTTTGCCACCAGGTCGCGTGTTCGTACGGCAAAATCAACTCTTGAATCCGTGAAGTTTCGTGTTTTTGACACGGCCACCTCCATGTCGCTTGAGGGAATCATCTCGCATATTGACGTGCTGCGCCGTAGAAAAATTCTTTCATTGGCTGAAATGAACGTTTCGCAGCATAAGGCACTGGTAAACCAGGCGCAGGAAAGGGCCAACCTCGGTGCGGATACCGCCGCCGACGTGACCCAGGCCCGTTCTCGCCTGCAGCGCGCGTTGTCGAGCCTTTCCGAATCCAAGGCTGCCCTGCTGGTTGCGGAAGAACGCTATACCCGCCTCACCGGCCTGCCCGCCACGGGCAAGCTGGCCCCCGTGACAATGCCCCCCGAACTGTACAAGGGGCCCGATGCCGTGCTGACACAGGCAGAGCAGAGCAACCCCAAAATTGCCGCTTATATGCAGGATATTCGTGCTGCTCGCGGCGAACGCGAACTGGCTGATTCGGCCTTTTACCCCACGCTTAATCTTGAGGCTGGCCCCAACTACACAGACAGGGGCGGTGCCAGTGACCGTTGGATATACAGCTTTGACGTGCTTGGCGTCGTACGCTGGAATATCTTCAACAGCGGCGCTGACCTTGCAGAACGCCGTGCGGCTTCGGCGCGCATTCGGCAGAGCCGTCAGGTGATGTATGACTTTATCGACGAACTCAAGCTGGATATTGAAAGCACCTGGACAAACTATCAGGCTGCCCAGGAGCAGTTTTCGCACTACACCAAGGCTGTAGAATATAGCAAGTATACCCGTTCTGCCTATATCGAGCAGTTCCAGATCGGCAAGCGCAGTATTCTGGACGTGCTTGATACTGAAAGTGAACTTTTCAACTCTTCAACCCAGGCTGAAACCGCACGCGGCAACATCCTGGTAGGCGCATACCGTCTGAGCGCTCTTTCGGGCAATCTTCTGCCACAGATGTCCATCAATACCGGACCTCTTGCGCAGACCCCGCCCAAGGACCCCGCAGACCCCCGCGAAGAATTTGCTCCCGGCTGGTTTGATTAAAGAGGATGTTATACCCCGGCGTGCAGGTCATGCCGGGGTATGACGTTGGCCTTTCAAAACAGAACCCCTTCATTGCTCCCCTGCCAATTGGGATAGCCAAAAGACTTGGCAACCCGGCCACAGTATAGTATTTTACATATGGCGGAAGAGCACCTAATTTCAGGCGAATTAAGCTATATGTGGCAAGCGGTTCCGCTTTCGGCCTACACTCCCGCCCATCTGCAAGGGGTTTCTGCCCCAGCGCTTCAGCAACGGGAATATCATGGAACAATCCAAGAACACCAGTAATACAGAAAAGGCCTCGGGCGAAACGCCTGCAAAAAGCGGTGCTGGTTTTGCCGGGGCAGCAAATGCGTCTGAAAACGCTTCTCTTCATAGAGATCAACAGGCCGATTCTGCCCAACGGCATGAACCGGCTTCTGCCGCCAGTAGTGCGGCGGTGCCCGGCGAAAAACAGAACGTCAGCCGGGCGACGGTGTTGCCAGTGAGGGAGCAAGCGACAGCGGCACAGCCGCCTGCGCACCAGCCTGATCCGCAAATGGCGCACAAGGCTGCTGGCTCTCCCGTCGGGGGCACGCCCCTGCACGGGGCCATGCCACTTACGCCGGGGGGCAGAATTGTGCTCGATAGTACCCAACAGAAGTCCCCGCACGCAGCCACAACCGAGCTTGCCGGACCTGCCGCCAGTGCTACCGGGGGGGGACAACCGTCAGAATCCAGCCTCCAGCAGCCGCCACAGCTACAAACCCAGCAGTCTGTAGCATCTTTGCAAACTCCCCAGTCTCCGCCACAGGTGCAGACGCAGGCGCCTGCTCCTTCGGCCCAGGCGGTTCAGCCCGGAGGAATGTCATCCGCCCCGGCGGGTACGCAGGGTGTAAAGGCCCCGACAACTGTATCTGGAAGCATCCCGACCACTGCGGCCAGCGCGGCCAATGCTGCACCTATGCCAGCGGGATATATCGCAAACGCCCCTTCGAGGCCAGCACCTGACAATGTGCCTGCGGAATCTGATGGGCATATCCCTCCAGGGGGTGCGCCTGGCGTTTCCAGCCAGGTGGGAGAAGCCGCCCTGGATGCCATAGCCCAAGCCGCGCGGCATGAAGCCGCCATGCGCGGGACTCAGGCAGAAAAAGAGCGCAGCATGGGGCCGTTGCGTCCGTCTGACGTGGATTTTATGCCGGGTCTTTTGCGCAGTCTTGCCGTGTTGCTGCGTCTGCGCGGCAAGGTCGTTAGCCCGCAGTTTCTCATGGCCGGGCTGACGGGCAGCAAGGTAACGCCCCAGGCCTGCCTGAGGGCGGCGCACAAGGCGGGGCTTTCGGGGCGCATTGTTTTTCGCCCCGAGCTTGAAGAAATTCCTGCTCTGGTCTTGCCCTGCATCCTTCTTTTGACGCGTGACCGTTCCTGCGTGGTGACGTCTATCCGTGACGGCAAAGCTGAAGTCATCTTTCCTGAAACCAGCGAGACCGCGCAAACAGTGCTGCTTGAAGACCTCAAAGAGGACTATTCGGGCTACACCCTTTTTGCCGCGGTGGAGGCAGCGCCCGACGACCGGGCAGAAAGGCTGAGCATCGCGCACGGCAAGCGCTGGTTCTGGGATGTGCTGCGGTACTATGCCCCCATTTACCGCCATGTCGCCCTGGCCAGTGTGGTCATCAACCTGATTGCCGTTGGCAGCCCGCTTTTTGTCATGAACGTCTATGACCGCGTGGTGCCCAACAACGCCATTGAAACGCTGTGGGTTCTGGCCATAGGCATTCTTATTATCTACCTGTTCAACTTTCTGCTTTCGTCCTTGCGCACACATTTTGTGGACGTGGCCGGGCGCAATGCCGATATTGTGCTTTCAAGCTCGCTGGTGGAAAAAGTTCTTTCTATGCGCATGGATGCCAAACCGGAATCCACGGGCGCTTTGGTAAACAACCTGCGTGAATTTGAGCAACTGCGCGAGTTTTTCAGCTCATCAAGCCTGCTGGCCTGCATTGACCTGCCCTTTTTGGTGATTTTTTTGCTGCTCATCGGATTTATCGGTGGCCCGATAGTCTTTTTGCCCCTGGCTGCCATGCCCCTTATGGTGGGCCTGGGCTTATTGCTGCAGCACCGTTCACGCCGCAGTGCCGAATCAAGCTACAAGCAGAACATGCAGAAAAACGCCTTGCTGGTGGAAATTGTGGGTGGCCTTGAAACCCTCAAGTCCTGCATGGCTGAAAGCCGCATGCAAAAGCTTTGGGAATCCGTTGTGGGGCTTTCTGCCCAATCCAACAGTGAGGCCCGCAAGTACAACAACCTTGCGGTCACAACATCCATGCTCATCACCCAGCTTGTGACCGTGGCCATGATCGTGTGGGGCGTGTATCGCATATCCGAAGGGCTCATGACTATGGGCGCGCTTATCGGCTGCAATATCCTCGTGGGCCGCACAATGGCTCCCCTGCTGCAGATGGCCTCCCTGCTCACGCGGCTGCAAAACTCGCACGTGACGCTCAAGGCTCTGGATATGCTCATGATGCTGCCATCCGAAAATCAGGTGGAAAAAACCTGCATGGATTTCGGCATGCTGCGTCCATCCTTCACAATGGAAAGCGTTTCTTTTGCCTACCCGCATCAGGAAAGACTGGCCCTTGAGCGCGTGTCTCTGCGAATTGAACCAGGCGAGCGCGTGGGCATCATCGGCCCCATGGGATCGGGAAAAAGCACACTGTCAAAGCTGCTCATTGGCCTTTACCAACCCAAGGAAGGCGCCGTGAAGTTTGGCGATGTGGACATTCGCCAGATTCCCAGTACCGACCTGCGTGGCCGGGTGGGGGTTTTGCCGCAGGATGTTGTGCTCTTTTATGGCAGTATTCGCGACAATATCGCCCTGGGCGACCCTACCATCAACGACCATTTGGTTCTGCGGGCAGCGGCCCTTGCTGGCGTGACAGACTTTTTGCGCAATAATCCTGCCGGGTTTGCCGCTCAGGTAGGGGAGCAGGGCAAGGCTCTTTCTGGTGGGCAACGCCAGGCGGTTGCGCTGGCACGGGCCTTGGTGCGCGACCCTGAGGTGCTGCTTCTGGACGAACCCACAAGTAATATGGATACAGATTCTGAACTTATGCTGCAAAAGCGTCTGTTCTCGGTCATGCAGGGCCGTACTGTAGTGCTTGTCACGCACCGTCTGTCCATGCTCCGTATTGTTGAGCGTCTTATTGTTATGGAAAATGGCCAAATCAAGATGGACGGCCCGCGTGACGCCGTATTGCAAAGCTTGCGTGACCGTTCAAAACAAAGCGCAGCAGCGGCAAGATCAGAACACGGGGCCGAGGCGCATCGGCTAGCGGGGAATGCATGATATGCAGCTGACACCACAAAATAAAGACAATCTGGAAAACATTTCCTCTCCTGCGGGCCAGACGCACGCAGAAGGAACTGTTTTGGGTGAGGCCCAGGCTGAAGCCCAAGCTTCTTCTGCTGCCGCTTCTGCTTCTGTTTTTGGTCAGACCCTGCAGCAGCCGGATTTCAGCGCTTTTTTCAACGGAGGCGTCGGCAGTGATTTTCTGCCGCACCTTCCCGGCCAATTGCCGCCTTTCGGTGAGGCAGGGGCGACGAAGCAGGAAGAGTATATACCTGCCATGCCCGGTGTGGAATCACAAGGCGACGCCGCAATGGGTTGGTTGACGCCTGGTGGCGCTGACGCGGCCAGTGCCGGGGCAGACGGAAACCACGCTGGCTTCGCCCTTCTGTTGCCAGGGCAAGAACCTGGCGATGGGGACTTGCAGCCCTTGGGGCCAGAAGGCCAGGCAGGAGAAAAAGCGGAAGAAAGCGGCTCCAAAGTCTTTTTGCGCGAGCTTTTACTGGGTGGCGACCATGAGCAGAAGCCCGACAAAAGCCTGCGTCAATCTGTGGCAGAAACGGTAGAGCGCCTGCGCGGCGGGGGTGAGCAAAAATCCCCCGATCAGCCGCAGAGCAACCCTGGTCTTTTTGCGGCTATGGATGCCCCCCTGAACGGCCTGACACCTGACGACATCCAGTACGCCAGTGAGGTAGACGCGGCCCTTGCGCGCCGTCCGCGTTTCGGGGTGCGTGCGCTTTCCATATGTGTCGCCGTCATGTTTCTGTGCCTGATCATCTGGGCGGCCTTTGCCAGCGTGGATGAAGTCACCCACGCTGAAGGCACGGTTGTGGGATCGCAACGCACCCAGACCATCCAGAACCTTGAAGGCGGCATTTTGCGCGCCGTTCTTGTGCATGAAGGACAAATCGTGGACAAGGGCGCCATCCTCGCCCAACTGGACAATGAAATGGCCGAGAGCGCCTATCGGGACGCTGTGAACAAGGCCATGGAAAACAGCATGGCCATCATGCGGCTTGAAGCCGAAATAAAGGGAGACCCCCCCGTATTTCCAGAACATCTTGACGCATGGGCCAGCAAGCTCATCGGGCGCAAGGTAGACGAAAACACCCTGGTTCGCGCCCGGCAGATCATTCATGATCAGGAAAACGCCTATAACGCCCGGCGTGTACAGCTCAATGCAGAAATCGAAGTGCTGGAATCGCAATACACCCAGCGCATGCACGATGTGGAAGAACAATCGGCCCGCAAGGTACAGCTGGACAAAAGCCTTGCCCTGTCCATCGAGCAGCGCGATACGGCGTATGCCCTGGTGCAGCGCAACAACTTTTCAAAGATGGAATATCTTGGTCTGCAGCAAAGGGTTGTGGAGCTTCAGGGCCAGATCAGCGCTCTGGCGGCCACCATTCCCAAGGCGCAGGCCGCAGCTGAAGAATCGCGGCAACGCATTGCATCGCGCCGGGCAGAGCAGATAGCGGCCATCACCGACGAGGTGAACAAACGACGGCAAGAGCTGAACTCCCTGCGTGAAAGCCTTTCGGCAGGGCGCGACCGCGTTACCCGTACAGAGCTGCGCACGCCTGTTCGCGGCACGGTAAAGCAGATCTATATCTCTACAGTGGGCGGCGTGGTCAAGCCCGGCGAACCAATCATGGATATTGTGCCGCTGGACGACACTCTGGTGGTGGAAGCCAAGGTCAAGCCGCAGGACGTAGCCTTTTTGCGTCCCGGCCAGGATGTGATGGTCAAGGTTTCGGCCTACGACTTTTCCATCTACGGCGGGCTCGACGGCAAGCTTGAGTCCATCAGCGCCGACACCATTGAAGACAAGAAGAGTGAGCATTTCTATCTGGTAAAGGTGCGTACCCAGAAGAATGCCATCGCCTATCACAAGGAACTTCTGCCAATCATACCCGGCATGATCGTGACGACCGACATTCTCATCGGCAAAAAGACTGTTCTGGATTATTTGCTCAAGCCTATTCTCAAGGCCAAACAGAACGCCCTGCGTGAACGTTGATCTGCCACGAAAGGAACGACATATGGCATTACAGGATTCCTCAAACCAAAAATCACGTAACCGCACTGCGGCATTCATCATGCTGGCGCTTTTTGCGGTCATGTCGGTATTCATTGTGATGGGGGCCAACTGGTATCTGCAGAACTCCCGCACGCGCATGTTGCACGAGGCGGGGCAGAACCTGCACGTGCAGACCAATAACAAGGTGGCCCTGCTCACGGTGTGGTCTGGCTCGCTCATCGAGCAGGTCGAAATGTTTGTGGAGCTGGACCTTCTGCGGCTTTTTGCCGCAGAAGTGGATAACTCCGGCCTGCCTGCCGATGTGATTCTGCGCGAGGCCCAAAAAGAAGACGCCCCCCTGGCGAATCTTGAGGCTTTTTCTGCTGCGGAACGAGAAGCGGTCGAGCAGTCACCCCAGAACCCCTTGAGCGCTCTTGGCCCCCGCCTGCCTATGATGGTACGGCAACTGAAAGATTTTATTGAAAAAAACTCGTTCTGGTCTGTTAGTTTGGTCAACGCTGATCTTGAAGTCTATATGTCCCCTGGCGCGCCGCCCGTACTGAGCGCAGAGCAGCGCGGTTTTCTGGAGCAGGCTTTCAAAACGGGCCACCCGGTCTTTATGCCTGTGCGCCGCCAAAATGGCGAACTGGTTATGGACATGGCCTTTCCCATTATAGCCCCTCTTTACGTTGACGCCACGGGCGACAAGGTGGCTTCTGTTCTGCTGGCTTCTTACAACGTGCTGCCTGTTGTTAAGGCCATTACGCGGCATAGCGGCGGCAAGGAATACAGCGCTGCCATTTTACAGCATTTTGGCGATCAGCTGCAGCGCATTGACCCCAGCGTGCGTGAAGGTTTTGTGAACCTGCCCGGCTGGAAGCTGCAAGATGGCCGCCTGCCTCTGGATATGCGTACGGAACCTGGCCCCGGCGGAACAGAAGAAGAGGTCAACTACACCTTGGCCCAGCCCGTGCCGCGCCTGCCCTGGATGGTTGAGCAGGGCGTTGAAGCCGCGCGCATTGATGCGGATTACGGCTCATTGCGTGAAAATGTCATGCTGGGCGCGGCCTTGGTCATCGCGCTGGCGGGCATCATGCTGGCTGCCTTGTGGTGGTGGCTTGTGGGCCGCA
>JAQVZK010000336.1 GCA_028708195.1 Desulfovibrio sp. | reverse complement strand
GCCCCTTTTTGGGCCTGTCATGCGTTCGCGCGATCCCATTGTTGTGGGCCGCGCCAACCCGCGTGAAGACTTGACGGCAGTTATTGAGGGTGGGCTTGAGCGACTCAGTAAGGGAATATCCATTATTGTTTTTCCCCAGAGTACGCGGTCGTTGGTTTTTGATCAGAGCCATTTCAATTCTATTGGCGTCAAGCTGGCCCGTAAGGCCGGTGTGCCAGTGGTGCCTGTTGCCCTGAAAACAGACGCCTGGGGACAGGGCAAAAAAGTAAAAGAACTGGGGCCCGTAAAGCCTGGCATGCCAGTGCGGTACTCATTTGCCAAACCAATGTACATTCAGGGGCAAGGCAAGGAAGAGCACGCGGCCATTTGTCAGCACATTGCCTCCCATCTTGAAAGCTGGCAGCAGCAGGATGGAATTAACGACCTTGCGCCGTCATAAACGTGTCCTTTCAAGCGTGCCCCACAAACGTATACGCAGTGTTAACTGCCTTGCGTAGCGGATTCTGTTGCATCCATCTTTTTTTGCAGTTTTTTGCAATACAACGAAAAAAAATAACTGGAGACTGGCCGTACTGCCATTACTGCAAAAAAAAGCATGAAATACAGCATGGAGTCAATGAGCAGCATGGGGGTTGAGCGATCTTCAAAGCCCATTCCGCTCAGGTAGCCATGCAACTTCAAAATGCCCCAGCACGCCAGAAAAAAAACACCGATAGCATAGAGAAAGCATCTGTCTTTGGCTTTGCGCAGCTGTTTTTCCATACATTTCCTTCCGTAAATGCGAGCGTTATAAGGCCTCATCCTGATTTTTAGATGCGATGATTTTTGCACAGAACAGATATTTTCGCCAGTCTTTACTGTTGCCCTTACATGGATAAATAAACCCAAAAGAGCAAGGAGTTGCATGCCCCCTGCCCTTTTTTTAAAAGCTGTGTGTTACTTGCCCTGTCATTCCCATTCAAGCAATCGTCTCTGACCGGTCAAAGACCGCAAGTGCGTGGCGTCTTGCCCCACCTCAAGACAACCCAGATAGGTACCCTGCTTGTTTTTAAGCGCCAGATACTGGATATGGATGAACTTGCCGCCAAGCTCCAGCCAGAATTCTGCCTTGTCGCGATCTCCCCTCTTAAAAGCTTCAAGTATTTCAGTGACCATATGCACTGACTTGGAAGGATGGCAGTTTTTTACCTCGCGTCCGATAACAGCGGCACTTCTGGGGAAAATACGGTGCGCGCTGTCAGAATAGTAGGCAACCCTGTCATCCGGGCCAACAAAGCTGACATCCACGGGCAAATTGCACAAAATGGCATCCACAACTTCTTGCGGCAGCTGCCCGGTAGAAAGATCAACAAGGCCCGGGCGAGCAGATGTTTCAGTGGGGTTGGCCGTGGCTGCTGTCCATGTGCCTTCGGGGGTTATGCCAAAGGAGTAGCCTATTTCATCATCGCCCAGGCGGCAGCGGCCCCAGTCTTCTTCAGTAAGCAGTTGAAGGCACATGGGCAGAAGAATATTCTCTTCTTTCCGTATCATCTCATCCACTTCATCGGTCAGGTCATGTAGGGCTGCGGATCCGTCCAGCCTGTTTTTATCTGCCAAAATCTCCTGCGTACGACGGAACTTCTTTCTGATATCATCGTGCACTTCCCACATGACCTTGCCCGGTGCGCTGAGATCGTGTTTTTCAAGCAGAGGAAACAATTGGTTTTCTTTACGAACATAGTGGGTCTGAATGCCCGCAAGCTCCTGAGTGAGAAAGTTGAGGCGGCCAAGCATAAAGGGCCATTCGGATTCAGCCGGTTCTTTATCTGCGCCCAACACCTCTCTGATTTCAGCAACAAGCTTTTTTGCCTGGGCATTTTCTTTCAAATACGTGTGCACAGGGTGCCCGGGCGCAACCTGGGGCATCTGCTGCTCCTCCAGCGCGCTCTGAAACAAGGCCGCGTGCAGATGGCACATTTTCTTTATTTCAGTTTCGGGCAAGCCTTCATTGACGAGGGTTTGCTCAAGCTTGGCGATTTCTTGCGGCGTGATATCGCCGACAGTTTTATTAAACTTGTCCTGCAGTTTGCTGAACTCCACACCGGCGTGAAGGTCTTTGATAATCTCCTTGAGCGCGGCCAGGCGCTCTTGCTCTGGCATCTTTGTGACACCTACCTGCGCCCCCTTGCCAGCAGGAGGCGCAATTTCAACAGATTCGCCAGTATTGACCATTATTTCGCCAGCTATGAACAAGAGCAGTGAAAGCACACTCTCATTGCCCATACCAGCTGCTTTTTCTACAGATGCGACTCTTCCCTCTGTCTGGCGCAAAAGGGGATTTTTGAGCTTTTCAAAGCTTTTGTTATGCGTTGCCAGAGAGTCAATGAGAAAAGGATATTCCGTTGTGAGGGTATAAATACTCGTATCCTTGGTCAGCAACATGGCTACCTCTGCTTGTTTGAACTGCAAATTAGGTCTGGTGTAGCTTGAAGCTACGGTTATCGAAGCTACGTCTAACCAGAGCATTTTCATCTTGAAATGCGCGGACGCCCGATCGAGCAGGCGTCCGCTGTCAAAGGCGTAAGCGCTATTTATTTGCGCGGGTTAGAGCCGCAACGGGAGTGTCACAACTTTGAGAATATTATTTTCAAAGTTTATCTGCTCTAGATGGGCGGAGAGATGGTCACCAGCAGGCGCAT
>JAQVZK010000039.1 GCA_028708195.1 Desulfovibrio sp. | reverse complement strand
GGCACTGGGGGTTCACCCTTCCACTGGCGGATAGCGGCTTCCAGAGCTTCCTGCCCCATGACGGAGCAATGCATCTTCTGCTTGGGCAGCCCGCCAAGGGAGTTGGCAATGTCCTTGTTGCTGATCTTGAGGGCATCTTCAACATGCATGCCCTTGATCATGTCTGTGAGAACAGAGCTTGAGGCAATGGCGCTGGCGCAGCCAAAGGTTTCAAAGGTGGCATTTTCAATAATGCCCTGCTCGCTGATCTTGAGATAGAGCTTGAGGGCGTCACCGCAGGCAAGGCTGCCCACTTCGCCAACGGCGTTGGCTCCTTCAAGCGGGCCCACGTTGTGGGGGCGCAGAAAATGGTCATGTACGGCTTCAGTGTAATTCCACATAATTGCCTCCCGAAGCGGGGTGCTTCTCAGTATCTATGATTTCTTGCAGTGTTCTTTGGTGCAGAAAACTGCGGATATGCCCATCCAGCTCAGTCCAGAAGCCGCGTGTGGAGCACTGGCTTTCCCGCATGCAGGTCCGCCCTTTGCTCAAGCAGCGCACTGGAGATATTTCGCCTTCAAGGTGCTGAAAAACCTCTTCCATATTGATGTCTGCGGGGGATTTTGCCAGGGCGTAGCCCCCACCTGAACCACGCACTGCCCTGAGTATGCCCATAGGGCGCAGCGCCCGGACAATTTGCTCCAGATAGCCCGAAGAAATGTTTTCTTCACGAGCGACTTGCCCCAATTGCAAAAGATTGCCCTGAGGCTGCGCTGCCAACCGCAGCAGAAAGCGCAGTCCATAACGGGTTCTGGTTGAAAATCGCATAGGCTCCTCGTCTCCGGCAAGCGGTCGGTTTGGTTATTACAAGGGCCGCGCTTCGCGGTTCTTGGTGATGGCTGTGAGGCTGAAGGGCGTTTCCTGGTAGACATAATAGTTAAGCCAGTTGCAATAAAACAGGTGGGCGTGCGCCCGCCAGTTCATATGCGGCATGGCAGAAGCATCGTCATTGGGATAATAATGCTCCGGCACAGCCGGGTTCAGGCCCCGATCAACATCGCGGCGAAATTCAGCGTCCAGCGTGCCCCGATCATACTCAAGGTGCCCGGTCATGAAAACTTGGGTGTGATCAACACTTTCCAAAAGGGCGACCCCAGCCTGGGCGGACCGCGCAAGCAGCCGCAAGCGGGATTCTTCAAGGATGTTTTGGGCACTAACTTCGGTATTTCGTGAATGTGGGGCTGTGAAGGTATCGTCAAAGCCCTGAAAAAGACGGCAGCGCGAATGCAGGATGTCGTGCTCGTAAATGCCGGAAAGCTTGCGGGAAAGGTTGAACTTGGGGATACCATAAAAATGGTACAAGGCCGCCTGGGCTGCCCAGCAAATGTACAGGGTAGAATAGACGTGGCTGGCAGCGTAATTCATGATATCCAGAAGTTCGTGCCAATAATCCACATCTTCAAAAGGCAAATGCTCCACAGGGGCACCTGTGACGATCATGCCGTCAAAACTGTTGTGCCGAATCTCGCTGAACGTTTTGTAAAAGCGTTCAAGGTGTTGCGCCGGGGTATTTTTAGACTGATGCGCCTCTGTGTGCAGCAGGGTAATATTGACCTGGAGCGGTGAGTTGCTCAACAGGCGCAGCAGCTGGGTTTCAGTGGCGATCTTGGTGGGCATGAGGTTGACGATAGCTATTTCGAGCGGGCGTATGTCCTGCATTACTGCACGATCTTCGGTCATCACGAAGATATTTTCGTTTTCGAGAGCGGAGCAGGCGGGCAAATCCGCCGGAATCTTGATAGGCATATCCTCTTCCTTGACCCTGAAGTTGTTATGCGGGTAACAGCGCTTGGAAATCATACCCTCTGTTTACTACGTGCTTTCTGTATAACATAAGTTATGCCAGAACACCATTAAAACATAGCGATTGGATATGATTTGTCAAGCAGCTGTTCCCGCTATTGTTTTTGCAGATTGCAGAAATGTTTTTTTCTTGGTGTTAAACCGTAACCACATGGCATTCCATCTGTAGATCGCTTTGCGCGTCTTTAAGGGCTTGCAGTACCAGCCGTTCAAGCCCGCCACAGCACGGCACGCTCATGCGCAGCACCGTGAGTTTTGCTATCTGTCCAGACTTTATGATGGCCGTGAGTTTTTCCAGCAGGGCCTCGTTGTTTTCAAGCTTGGGGCAGGCAATAATTGGTATGCGGCCTGCAATCCAGTCCTTGTGCAGATTGGGCAGGGCAAAGCCAGCGCAATGTGCGGCCAAGAGAATATGGGCCCCTTTGAGAAAAGGAGCCGTAGGCGGCACAAGCCGCAACTGAATGGGCCATGAAGGCAGCTCCACGGTCAATTGGGGGTTGCTGGCCACAGCGCCGGGCGCAAGGGGCTTGAGGGCTCGCGCCATGCTGCCGGGGCAGCCGCCAGGTTTGGGCATGGCGTGGGCCATACTCTGAGCGTGGCTGTGGTGACCAGCAGCCGAGGTGCCGCTGTGCCCCTCACGCTCCGCTTTGGCAGTCAGAGCCTCCTCTTCATCAAAATCGTCTGCCTCACGTTCTATGAGCTGCAACGCGCCTTCAGGGCAGTTCAGGCACGCGCCCAAGCCGTCACAGTAAGAATCTTTAATGAGTTTGGCTTTGCCGTCAACTATAGCCAGTGCGCCTTCGGCGCAGTCCAGTATACACTGCCCGCAGCCGTTACATCTTTCTTCGTCAATCTGAATTATAAGACGCTTCATGTATTACGCCTCTTTTGCCAGTGTTGGCAATTGGGATGGGGTGTCAATTATGTGGTCGGCTCCGGCCTTGCGCAGTTCCTCTGCGCCCCGGAACCCCCAAGATACGCCTACCGAAGTTACGCCAGCGTTGCGGGCGGTTAAAATATCGATATTGCTGTCGCCAACATACAGAGCTTGTGAGGCAGATGTATGCATTGTTTGCATCATGTCCAGAAGGGCATGGGGCTGCGGCTTCAGGGGCACGTCTTTTTTAGCACCGCGAACCAGGCTGAGAGGGATGACCGAAAAATAGCGCTCTACGATTTCTACGGTAAGTCCGTCTGGCTTGTTGGAAAGGATAGCCAGGGGGTGCCCGGCGGCGGACAGGTCTTCCAGAGCGGCAATAACGCCATCGTAAGGGCGGGTGCAATCATACATGTGGAGGCCGTAATACTGGCGTGCTTCTTCAACCAACAGGGCTTTGGCCTGAGCATCCAGCGCAGCGTCGGCAGGCAGGGCATCGGCCATAAGCCTGCCAAAGCCGTTTCCAACAAAAAGTCTGTATTGCGGCAGGGGGTGCGTGGGATAGCCATGTTTTTTCAGTATGGCGTTGCAGGCGCGGCCTATGTCTGCCAGAGTATCAAGCAGGGTGCCGTCAAGATCAAAGAAAAAGGCTTTCATCAAAACTCCCGATAGTCCTTGGCAACAAGTAAGGCTTTGTAAAAAATCTGTAACGCAGTGTAGCGGAAAAGCAGCACAACTCACAAGTCCACATTCAGATAAAAAAGTATCAGGGCCCATTGCAGGGCACAGCGTTGCCTTGTGCAGCCCCACTGGTGCGAGTTTTTTGTTTAGAGGCTTTGCTCATGGTGTCAAATGGTTGAGCCGTACTTCTGGACAGAGGTATATCGCCTTGATAGGGTCTTAGCACTGGGGTGAACTAACGTATGTGACCCTCGTCACGGAGGATTTATGGCACGACATATTCTTACCATCAGCGGTTTGGGCGAAAAGGCATGCTGGCTGCTTGTGCAACAGGCCATGGGTATGCCAGAGGCCAAAATGTGCACCAACTTTATGGCTGACCGCGTAGCCATGCTTATATTTGCTGAAAATTCTTTGGCTGAGCGGCTTTGCGTCTCTGCTGCCGTGCGGCAAATGAGTGGATCTGTTGTTTATGAAGGTACGGGCACCGTGTGGCGCAAAGAGGTGGCGGCTTTTCGTGACCAGCTGATGCCGATATTTAGTTACTATGTGGACTGCCTGTACACCTATGGCCTGGCCGTGGGCTCATGGGATCCAACAAGACTTGACCTGCGGTTTCCGGTAATCAACGCTGGCAGCCCTGATGCGCACCCTGCCCATGCTCTGGCGGATATCGCCTGCATGTTGCGTAACTCCCGAAATCTTCAGGGCCTTACTTGCGCCTGGATCGGCTGCCTTAACGGTACGCTGCATTCGCTGATAACGGCCACGGCCTGGTTTCCTTTTGCTCTGCGCGTGGCTCTGCCCGAGCATGTGGACCGGCGCCCGCTCGAAAAAGAAGTGGCCCGGCTTGGGACCAACGTCGTCTTTGTGGACACGCCTGAAGAAGCCGCGCAGGGCGTGGACTATGTCTTTGTTGGCTGCCGTGGCGGCCTTACCGCCGAGGAGTATGAAGACTGGAGCGTCAGTGCCGAACTCCTGGCCAAGGCAAAGCCCAACGTGCGGGTTATGCTCAGTGCGTCGCCAGCCGATGCCCTGATGGTGGGCAGCAACATCTTGCGCAACAACAAAACCTCCATACTGGTGCAGCAGTCGGAGTACCGTTTACGCGTGCATAAGCGCATGCTGCACTGGGTGTTTTTGGACAACGAAGACAAGGGATAAAAATAAAAGCGCCCGCAAAAACGGGCGTTTTTTTCTTGAAAAACGTAATGGATGAAAGATTTAATCTGCCAGGATCTCGTACTGCTCGAGTTTGTCCCACACGGCACTGATGAGCATGGCCATGATGGCAGCCAGCCGGGCCTTGGACTGATCATCCGGCGGAGTGGCCTCCCCCCGCGCTTTGGCAGTCTCCACCGCAAGGCGCTGGCAGAAGAGTTCTGGGCACTGTACTTGCTCACCCTGCGCCAGCAGGGGCATATACTGGGCAAAGAGGCCATCCACAAAAGCTTCGAGGCCCAGGGGCGGATTGTCAAGCTTTTCTGTGGGGCCAGATGCCGGGCCAGATGTGGGGCCAGATACGGATGTGGACGACTGCGCTTCGCTGGCGGATTGCGCCGGGCCTGCGGAGGGCTGCGCTGGCTTTAAGCTCTGCGCCGGGCTTGCGGATTGCGCCTCACTTGCCCCCCGCGAGTTGGCAGCGTGGTGCAAAAGGTTGCCGGTCTGACGCAAATAGCCCATCAGAACGCTGTTGGGCGCGTACTGCATAAGGCCCGCCGTAACCACCGCATGGGTGAAGGCGCGCCATTCCGAGCAAAAACAGATGGCCCCCGTCCCTTCAAGATAAACCGGCGGCAACTGAACGCTGTGCGCCAGCCGCACCATGCCCTCGGCTTCAGTATTGATGGAAAAAAGAATGCAGGCTGCTTCAATGCCCTGTGCGGCGCTCAATTGTTTTTTGGACATGGCTCTTCACTTTCTGGCAGGCGGGGCGTCACATATTCGGTGTATCCGGCTGCCCGCAGGCGGCAGGCCGGGCACTGGCCACAACCATAGCCCCAGGCGTGGCGGCTGCCGCGCTGGCCCGCATAGCAGGTGTGGCTTTCCTCAACAATCAGGTCCACAAGTGCCGGGCCGCCCAAACTGTGCGCGAGCGCCCAGGCGTCTTTTTTGCTGCGCCACATGAGGGGCGTGTGCAGCACAAAGTTCGTGGCCATTCCCGTATTGAGGGCTACCTGCATGGCCTTGATGCTGTCGTCGCGGCAGTCGGGATAGCCGGAAGAATCGCTCTGGCACACGCCCAGCACCATGTGCCGGATGTCCTGCCCGTAAGCCCAAGCTGCCGCGTGCAGAATAAAGATGAGATTTCGCCCGGGCACAAAGGTGTTTGGCAGGCCATTGGGGCCTGTATCTTCAATGGGCGCATCAGAGGTCAGGGCTGTATTGGCAAGTTGGCGAAAAAGATCAATATCCAGCAGGCAATCAGGGCCAAGGCGCTGTTGCCACTGCGGATGCAGTGCCGCCATTTTTGTGCGGATGTTTTCCCGGCAGGTCAGTTCAACAGAATGGCGCTGCCCGTAATCAAAGCCAAGGGTGCGCACGCTGCCAAAGCGGTTCAGAGCCCAGGCCAAGCACGTGGCAGAATCCTGCCCGCCAGAAAAAATAACCAGAGCTGCCTGCTCGGCTAAAGGGCTGGTCAAAGGGATGGGTGAGGCCTTACCCTGGCACGAGCCTGCGCTCACGGCGTCACCGGCCAGAAAGGGCAAACCCGTGCGGGGGCATAGCCCGCCATGAAGGCGTCCATCAAATTGCCAAAATACACCCGGTTTCTCGGGCGAATGCTCTGGGCTTCTGCGCAGTCGGCGGGAAAGAAGCGCAGAGACTCCTTGTTGCCAAGGTACGTATTTTTGGCCACAGGCTGCGAAAGCAAAAAGCCCCACATGCCGCGGCGCTCGGAAATGGCCTCGTGCTGCAGCGTGCGCAGGCGCTCCTGCAAGCGAGGGCTCAGGTCGCGGTGCGGGTAAAAATAGGCCGCGCCGTTCCGCACCATGACTTCATTAAGCGACCTGCCGTCTGGCAGCAAAACTTCGGCCAGCAGGCGGCCATGCATATCACGCTGCTTGACGCCCGCCTGAAGAAGCATGACCTGCTGGCCTTGTGTGAGGCTTGTGAGCTGGTCTCTTGCTTCACGTGCAAAAAGCTGCCCCTTGCGGTCGCCCTTGGACAGCTCGGGGGCGTCAACGCCCGCCAGACGCACAGTGCGTCTGTCTGTAAGCTTTAAGGTGTCGCCGTCAAAGCAGTGTGCCACCTGGCCCAGGGGCTGAGGCAGAGGAGGGGACTCAATGCGCGGCCCCGATGTGCCAGACGCGCCAACTGGCTGGGATAGTGCCGGGTCGCCCCCTGCCTTGGAAGCAGGAGCAGGGGGGGCGGCTGGCGCTTGGGCAGCTTCAGGAGAAGACGCATCGGTTGCGGCATTGTTGGCAGGCACGGCAGTGCCGTTACGGGCCGCCGTATCATAATTTGTGCCGCCTTTGCCCACAGAAGGCTGCACGGCAAGGGGCGCCTGCCGCGCTGTCTGATCTGAAGCCTGGGCACTTGGCGCAACGCTCAGAAATGACAGAAAGGCCAGCAGACAAAGAAGGTCATAGAATTTTGGCGCACTGTACAGCCGCCCGAACCTGCGCAAAACTGACACAACCACTGTGGTATCCTGCTGCATGAGTGAAAAAGTGGCGGAACCGGGCCGCCCCCCTCAAAAGTTTGCACACTGAAAGCAAAACGGCTCCAGCGCGCCCGCAACACCATTATTACACCAAAGCGGCCTGGCCTTGAAGGCATCAGGCCGCCTTGGAGCCAACTAGTTTTCGTAGTACGAGCGCAGGGGCTGGCTGCGCACGGGGTGGCGCAGTTTGCGCAGCGCCTTGGCCTCGATCTGGCGGATGCGCTCGCGGGTTACGTTAAAGAGCTTGCCCACTTCTTCAAGGGTGTGGTCGCTCTTTTCAGCAATGCCGAAACGCTTGCGCAAAACCTGTTCCTCACGCGGGGTGAGGTCGGCCAGCACGGCCGCCAACTGCTCTGAAAGCTTGGTATTGATAACTTCTTCAGCCGGAGCAACGGCCTTTTTGTCTTCAATGAAGTCGCCCAGGCTCGAATCTTCTTCATCGCCAATGGGGGTTTCCAGCGAAATGGGTTCCTTGGCGATTTTGAGCACCTTTTTGACCTTTTCCACCGGATATTCCATACGCTCGGCGATTTCTTCAGGGGTGGGATCGCGTCCCAGTTCCTGCACGAGGTAGCGCGAGGTGCGAATGAGCTTGTTGATGGTCTCGATCATGTGGACAGGAATACGGATGGTGCGGGCCTGATCGGCAATGGCGCGGGTGATGGCCTGGCGTATCCACCACGTGGCGTAGGTGGAGAACTTGTAGCCGCGCTGGTATTCGAACTTGTCTACGGCCTTCATGAGGCCAATGTTGCCTTCTTGAATAAGATCAAGAAATTGCAGGCCACGGTTGGTGTATTTTTTGGCAATGGAGACCACAAGGCGCAGGTTGGAGCGTATGAGCTCCTGCTTGGCGCGCATGGCCGCGGTATTGCCCCGCTTGATGCGCCACAGCACTTCTTCAAGATCGGTGACGTTGTGGCAGCATTTTTCTTGCAGGCGGCTGAGAATTTCGATCTTGCCGATGATCATTTCCTTGAAGGAAAACAGCTCGTCCACGCTGAGCTTGAGATCGCGGGCAGCGTCAACGGGGTTGACCTCACGCTTTTCAAGCCCGTCGAACATGGCCTGAATTTCTGCCTGGGTGCGGCCCGTGGAAAGAATATAGGCTGAAAGGTCGCGCTGGCAGTTGTGCATCTGGCGCACGTAGTCTTCAACCGTTTCAATGATACGGTCGATGAGGGTTTTTTCCAGCTTGATGTCGCGCAGACGCGTGACAATTTCTTCTTTGAAACCGATAATTTCTTTTTGTACGGCAGTGACGCGACGGTCCATGCAGGCGCAGGTATCCAGCTTTTTGTATATCTTGCGTTTTTTCTTGAAGGTCTGCTTGATTTCGTCAAGCAGCAGGATAACGCGCGAGCGCTGGTTCATTTCGTCTTCGCTGGGGTCGTCCTCTTCAATGGTTTTTACCACATCCTTAAGCTTGATGCGGTTCTGGCGCAGGTCTTCGCCAACATTGATGAGTTCTTCAACCGCCACCGGAACTTCAACCAGAGCGTACAGCACATCCTGTTCGCCCATTTCGATTTTTTTGGCGATGACAACTTCACCGTCGCGGTCAAGCAAAGGCACAGCGCCCATTTCACGCAGATACATGCGTACGGGGTCGGTGCTGCGCGAAGAGTAGTCCGCTGATTCTTCGTCTTCAGACAGGTCAAGCGAACTGTCGGTCATTTCTTCGTCAGACTCGGTGGTGGCGGCAGAAATTTTCTTTCCGTCCTTTTCCGAATCGACGATAACGATTTCCAGCTGTTCAAAAATGCCGATAATTTCTTCAAACTGCTCGGGGGTGCTCATCTCTACGGGGAGAGCCTTGTTGACTTCTTCAAAAGTCAGAAAGCCCGCGCCCTTGCCCTTAGCAATAAGCGATTGAATCTGCTGGATATCTTTAAGATTGCTCATGCCCTTTCTCCAAGGTTTCCTTAAGTGCGCGAAGATAGTCCAAATCAGCCTCAAAGTCACCTGTGCCAGTATTGGCTCTCAAGGCTGCGGATAGAGAAGATTTTTGCGCTGATGCGTAATAATTGTTCAAATAATGCCGCAGAGATTCCAGTTCTCTGTCGCCGTTGTCACGTGGCGCGGCCTCGGGCCCACAACATTTGCACCAGAAATTTTTTTCCCTCTGGTCCAGTTGATGAAAAACAGCCTCTGCGCCGTGCGTTTCGATCTTGTCCCACAGTTGCCGGGCGACCGAAGACTGCAAGGCCAGGTCGGCCCCCAGTTCCAGCATGTCCGACAGGCGGTGCGGGTAGCGCACGGCGTACATCATGACTTCACGGTCGCGTATGCTCTGGCGCGCATGCCCTGACGGCGTTCCGCCAGCTTCTGCGCGCGCCTTGTCTGGCCGGGTGCCGCGCGACTGAACAAGTCCTTCGCGCAAATCGGCCTCTGAAAGTTGCAAGTGCCCGGCCAGCCGTGAAACATAGGGGCTGACCAGCTCTGGTATTTCCACCTGACGCAGAAAATTGCGCGCCCATTCCACGGTTTCACGCGGGGCAAGCGCCTTGAGCACATCAACGCAAAACCGCAGGCCGTCCGGGGCCTGGGCCTGTAACGTCTCAAAAGCTTCTGGTCCTGCGCCGCGCAGCAGGCTGTCTATGTCTTCGCCTTCGGGCATCAGCACCACAGAGCAGGCCAGACCGCGCGTAAGCAGCATTTCGCACGAGCGCAGGGCTGCCTTGCGTCCGGCGCGGTCACCGTCAAAAAGCAGGGTCAGCTGTGAAACAAACCCTGAAAGCCGCTTGATCTGCTCCGGGGTAAGCGCTGTGCCCAGTACGCCCACGGCATTGTCATAGCCGAACTGGTGCAGGGTCAACACGTCCATATACCCTTCGGTCAAGAGCACCCGCCCCTTGGTGACCATGCCCTTGCGGGCCTGGGCGAGGCCGTAAAGATGCTCGCCCTTTTTATAAATGGGCGTGTGGCGCTGTTTATGTACTTGGCTTCTTCTTCATCAGCGATGATGCGTCCGCCAAAGGCTATGATCTGGTTGGACAGGCTTTTGATGGGAAAAATGAGCCTTCCTCGAAAACGGTCGTAGGCCCGCCCGTTGCTCGCTTGCCCCAACAGCCCGGATTCTATCGCCATGCGGCCATCAAAACCCGCGCGCCGCAGCGCGTCTGCCAGTGACTGCCATTCCCGCTTGGCCCAACCGAGGCCAAAACGCTGCACTATTTCCTGACTCAGGCCACGTTTGTCAATGTAAGCCTGGCATTCTTCGCCATCGGGGCCGTTGAGGGTGGCGGCAAAGTGTCCGGCGGCCAGTTCATACATACGCAGCATCTGCTGGCGCGATGAGCGGCGCTCGCGCTCCTCACCCTGGTGGCGGGCGCTGCCCTGGCCACGTTCAATGGTTATGCCCGCCTCAGCAGCCAGTTGTTCCAGCGTTTCTTTAAAGTCCAGCCCATTGATGCGGCTGTAAAAATCAAAAATATCACCCGAGGCGTGGCAACCAAAGCAGTAAAACAACCCCTGATCTTCATTGACAGAAAAGGACGGCTTTGTTTCCTGGTGAAACGGGCAGGGCGCCACCCAGCGTGGACCGTTGCGCTTGAGCTCCACATAGCGGCGCACAACGTCCACAATATTTGTGCGCTCCTTGATAGCGCGGATGGCATCCTTGGACTGCATTGCACATTTTTCCTTGATCAGAGAACAATGTTAACCGTTGTGGCCGACTTTTTCAGGCTTGTGGCATGAAAAAGCTTGTCCTCTGCCAGTAACAACATTTCGTCAGGATGCGGGCAGAAAATGCCTCCCAACAGGGAATTTTTTTGTGCGGCAGCGCGCATTTTTCGCTGCTGGCTTCGCCGTTTTTGGGTCGCCGTTGTCTCTTGATCCCAGCCGTGCCGCTTTGCGGACGGGTGAACAACGTGCTGAAAAGCTACACCAACGCTACGCCAGTACGGCACCGGCGCTTCGGCAGCAGGGCATAAACACCATGGCAGCACGACACCTAGCGCAGGGTCACAATGGTCATGCCGTCGCCGCCCTGATCTTCAGGAGCGAGGCTGAACTTTTCCACTGCGGGAAAGGTCCGCAAAAATTCGTGCA
>JAQVZK010000038.1 GCA_028708195.1 Desulfovibrio sp. | reverse complement strand
ATAAATACACCATAGACCCAGACAAAACTGAAAAACTGGGGGCTGCAGAAAGAGACGGCACGTATTCTGAAAAGTTCACCGTGTCTGTGCGTGACCAGTTCGGCGCGTATGACTCAAAGACCCTGGATATCGCGGTCAGCGGCAAAAACGAAACTTCGGTTATCAACACCCAGTGGCTCAATCTGGATGGCAAGGCCATTGAAAAAGGCGCAATGCCCGCCACGCGCACCGAAGCCGACCAGTACAAGGAGCAGGCTGCTGTGTCGGCCAAGGGCTACCTCTATGCCACAGATACCGACATCAATGACCAGAATGCCCTGCAAGACCCAGGCGTTGCAGCCAAGCTGCATTACGCCATTATTGCTGGTGGTACGGCCTATGATGTCAATGAACTGCTGAACGTGTCTTCAAGCGCATCCGGCGCAAAGTGGTCTGTGACCGTTGATGTCAATGGAAAGGCAACGCTGCACATCGAGCTTGGGCGCGGTTCGCTGGAAATTACCGAAAACGCGGATAGTGTCGGGGGCGTCCTCCCGCCCTTCAGTTATGCATATACGGCCAACAATGACAGTGCCGATGTGCAAAAAATGACGGGTGCCGACCGCTATGTGGAATCGTTCAAGGTGGGCATCTATGACAGCGCCAAGGTGGATGGCCTCACGTTTGACCCCACGGGCAAAACGCCTGACGGTCTTTCACCCGAGGTGACCATCACCCTTGTGGGCACCAACGACAGGCCTGTCATCCACATGGCTGGTGGTAGTGATTTTGTGGTTGCTCTCGGCGACGAGGGCTCTACAAGCATCACGGGCAAGCTGACGATCTCGGACGCAGAACAGACGGGCTATGCTGGTGACAGCGTCAAGCAGGTCACTCTGGCCGATGGTGGCAACAACGGCAAGTTTACCTTTTCGCTGGTGAATGCCAACAGCGGCGTCTCTGTAAATGCATCTGATGTTGACGAAACGCTGTTCGATCTCGGCAGTGACAGCACCATCATGAAGGGTGACTACGGCTGGATACAGATAAACCAGAACACAGGCGAGTATACCTATACCCGCACCACCGACCCGGCAAAACTTGCGACGCTTGATGCGCTGAATGTGGGCGAGTCGCTCTCTGATACCTTTTATGTGCGCGTTATGGACGCTCACGGGGCCTATTCGGAAATCAAGGCCATCGAGGTCAAACTTGCGGGCGTTAATGACGATCCCAAGGGGCTGAGCGGCAATGCGCTTGAGGTCAGAGAAGCGGGCGTGGACGCTCTGCACCCCGATGCCCTGCCCGGGTACCTCAAATATACCAGTGACGACAAGCTGGGGGCCAACAAGGCGGTGACAGGTGCGGGCACTGCGACTGCAGGCGTTGTTGACGTGGACAACACAGACTACGGTAACTTCGCTGTTGACGGCGCAGTGGTCATTTCTTCGAATGATGTTCTGGTCGACGCGTCGTCCACGGTCAATGCCGATGGCAGCATCAACACGACCTACGGCACCTTTGTCTTGGAGGATGACGGTTCCTACACCTTTGCGCCTCATGACAATGACGTCATGAACGCGCTCAAGCCCGGCCAGTCGGTCACCATTACGGTGCCGGTAACAGCCAAGTCCAGCATCAGTGAGAATAATACCTCCACGGAGAATGTTGGTGACATTGCCACGGGCCATATTGTCATCACTGTTCAGGGCACCAATGATGCCCCGGTGGTGCAGGCTGCTGGGGGCAAGTTAGAGCAGAGCTTTACCAGTGCCCTGTCTCATGACGCTCATGAAACAAATACGTTCACGGCTACAAGCACAGACTCGGCCCTGACACTTGTTGACGATGAAGTAGCCACCTGGCGCAACGGCAAATCCACAGACCTTTCAGTGCACGGCACCTTGAACGATGCGCGTATCGTGCAAGATGTTGACAATGCCAACAGTGAGCTTTCCTTCTTTGGCGTTACGAGCAGCGGCAGCCTGACGCAAAATATTCAGGGCATCTACGGCACACTCATGCTTCTGCCCAATGGTGAATACCAGTATGTGCTGAACAGGTCTGACGGCGACTACCAGGCTCTTGGCGATAACGGTACCGGGCAGGAAAAATTCACCATCTATGCGCGCGATGCGCACAATGCCGTGGCCGTAACACCCATTGAACTTTTCATCAATGTGCAGGGTGGCGCAGATAATGATGGGGTTCTTGATCTCAACATGTGGGTCAAGAATGCCACGGGCACCGTCACTGAAGACAGTGGATATTTTTCAGGGGGGTCAGTGCGGGATGCCTTGGCCTCGAGTGACAGTGACGTGCGCCTCAACGGCTACACAACCAGCGATGGCCGTAGCGGCAGCCAGGCGGGGAGCGTCATTTCCACAGATTTCGGCACCATTAGCCTGCTGCCGGATGGAAGCTATACCTATGTTCTCAATAATGACGCCCAATGTGTGCAGGAGTTGAGAGCAGGTCAGAGCATCACGGAAACATTTAAGGTCAAGAGCGGCTCATGGTTGGGCGATAAAAATAGCTCCACCATCACCATCACCATCAACGGCACCAATGACGCCCCCTATCTGGGGAGCGAAGTAAAGGCTCCGGGCCTGCATCAGGGCTCTGATCTGGCGTGGCCTATGGATGGAGAAAGCAAGGTGACCACAGAAGGCACCTTCACCGTGGGCGATCTGGACAAGGGCGATGCCGCGAACCTGACACTTGAAGGTAACGGTGTTGTTGCGAATGGTAACGGTACATGGACGGTAAAGGGCGATTACGGCACGTACCTTATCGAGCGTACTGGTACTGCGGATAATATCGCCACGTTCAAGTACACCTATACATTGGACACGGCCAAGGCCAACACGAACTACAGCGGCAGCTATGACGACAAGATCAGCGTGCGCATCACTGACGGTCACGCGGATGTCGCCAAGGATCTGTCGGTAAAGCTTACGGCTGACAATGCCGAGCCCAAGGTCAGTTTTGCAGCGGTGAGCGTCGTCGAGGATGATTTTGTCGGCGGCACATCTGTGGTGAAAGTGGAAGGTACACTTGAGGCTCCCACGGCCCCCGAAACCGTTCTTGGTGGGGGAGCCCCTGAAAGTTTCACCTACAATGTTGCTGGCGACAGCGGCACTGGCATGGCCAAGGGCGAGTACGGCACGCTTTTTCTCAAGGCAGACGGCTCGTATACCTATGTGCTCGACAACAACAATCCCACAGTGCAGGCGCTGGGCGAAGGCCAGAAGCTGGACGTGCCCGAAACGTTCACCATCAACGTCAGTGACGGTGGTAAATCCGCCTCCAAGATTCTGACCATTGACATCTCGGGCACCAACGACAGCCCAAGTCTTACCCTGCATCAGGGCGCAGGTGCTGTGGCGGGTTCGGGTGCTGCCTACGCCCTGCTGGAAAGCAAGGACGCAAAGGCGGCAGACTACACCGTTACGGGGCGTGCCGAGGTGTATGATGTGGATGCCAGTGACACGCATACCTACAGCCTCACCGGTGGCACGCAAGGTACTTTGGGGGCGAGTGCAGAGGTTTCCGCGCATCAGGTACTGCAAGTGTGGGGCGTGCGCAATGCCGACGGCACATGGACGCAGTGCGCCGCACGCGCACCAGACGGTGAAGGTCCTGCAGACGCCAAAAATTTGGGCGCGTTTAGCATTGATGCCAGTGGCAACTATACGTTTGTGGGCGATCCTGACGTAATCGCCGTCATGGGGCACGGTGAAAAAATTGTCCTTTCGGCTCAGGTAAGCGTGAAGGATGCCAGTGAATCCAGTTCGGCCCAGGTTTCTGTAACCATCACAGGCGCCAACAGCGTACCCACCCTGACGCTGAACGAAACCTCGTTCAGCATGAAGGGAAACGTGGATATGGATGCAGCCACGGTCAAGGTGGATCAGCTGCGTACCATCGAAATAGACCCTGCCTATGCAGAGGCGGATTCGAGCGACACCCTGACCTATGGCGTCAAGTTGGCTTCTGGCGCGTTGGTCAATGAGGGCACGGGCAAATACGGCACGCTTACCCTGGGTGCGGACGGCAAGTACACCTATACATTGACTGATGATGGTTTTGCGGCCCTCACCAGCATGCAAAGGGGCGAAGCCGGCAAGCAGACAGAAACCTTCACGCTCGCCGTAAAGGACGGCTCTGGGGCCGTGGCGGAACAGAATATCACCATAGCCCTGAGTGACTACAATCTGATTCCCACCGTGCCTGACTCAAGCTCCTTCGACTGGACAGGAAATATCGGAGCAACAGACCCGGAAAACGATACTCTGCACTATACGCTCGCGTCTGGGGTGGGCTTGTTTGGCAGCATGGCCGTGACGGATGCCGGTCAGTACACCTATACCCTCGCCGACAAGACAGAAGCGAACCTCGAGGCACTGCACACGGCCCTGCTTGGCGCTACCGAAGCGGGCAAGAGCGAAGCATCCCTGACGGAAACATTCTTCTACTCTGTTTCTGACAGTAGGGGCGAAGCCGTTCATGGCGAAATGGACATCACCGTTGCCGCAACCGTAACTGAGGCCGGTACCTACAGGGTTGGCCTGGGGAGTGGCGAGGGCTTCCTCTTTATGGGCGCGGCGGGCAATGCTGCTGATACCCTTACCGGCAGCGATGGCAACGACGTCCTCTATGGCGGCGCGGGTGACGACATCCTCTATGGCGGCGACGGCAACGACACCCTCTTCAGTGGCGCAGGGGACGATACCCTCTACGGTGGCGCAGGCAGCGACACACTCTTTGGCGGGGGCGGCAATGATTTTCTGGACGGCGGCGCAGGCACAAATCACCTCTACGGCGGTGATGATAATGATGTGCTGGTGTTCCACAATGGCGATGGCATCGACGGCGGCGCGGGAACGGACGTTCTTTTGGTCAGCAACAGCGGGGGCCTGACTATTGACGACCTCTTTGAGCAGACAAAAGGCATTGAAGTGCTCATTACCGGAGCAGACGTGGACAGCCTGACCAACATGAATGCGCTGACAGAAAAGGGCATTTCGTTCAATACGGGAAATCAGGTGGTCCTTGACCATGACAAGGGCTGGCAGATAGACAGCACCGCAAGTTCTGACAGCCACGATGTCTGGAACAATGGAGCTGACCTTGTTGTGACTGTGAAGCATGAAGATTATGTCGATGCGGCCAAAAACGCTATGGTAACACTTACTGCGTAAGCACAAACGGCTGACAGTATTTTAAGGCCCGCCCGCATTCCAGAATGCGGGCGGGCCTTTTGCGTGGCGCTGCGCGGGGGGAGCGGCTAGCGCCGGGGAAAGAAAGGAGTCGCTGTTGCGTGGGATGCTGTGCCCTCCCCCACAAGATATGACACCGAAAAAGTGTTAACGGCTCAGGCCAAGGTCACGCAAAAGGTTGTCCACGGCCATATGCCCCATAGTTTCTGTGGCTCCGGCTGTGGAGGAGGAGCAGTGCGACCCCATAACAAGGTTGTCCAGCTCGTACCATGCCGCATCAGCCGGGGGCTCCTGTTCAAACACGTCGAGCCCCGCGCCATAAATGCTGCCTGCCTGCAAGGCGGCCAGCAGGGCTGTTTCGTCAATAAGGCCGCCGCGGGCGGTATTGATGATAACGGCCGTTTTTTTCATGCTGGCGAGGCGCTGGGCATTGATGAGATTACGGGTTTCGTCCGTCAGCACAGTGTGCAGGGTGATAAAATCCGCCTCACGGCAAATGCGGTCCACATCAGCGCGTTCCACACCTTCGCTCTTGGCCCAGGCTTCGTCCCACGCGATGTCGTGGGCCAGGACTTTCATGCCAAAGCCCTGCGCGCGTTTGACCACACAGCGGCCAATGGCACCCAATCCAATGATGCCAAGGGTTTTGCCGAAAAGGTCGATGCTTGTGATTTTGCTCCAGTCTTTCTGGCGGCAGCGGCGGTCGATAAGCCCGGCCTTGCGCGCCACCATAAGCATGAGGGTCAGGGCGTAGTCGGCCACGGCGTTGCTGTTGGCCCCAACCGTGCGCGACACGGCAATGCCACGCTGTTTGCAGGCCTCAAGGTCAATATTGTCAAGACCAACGCCGTACTTGGCAATGGCTTTAAGTTCCGCCGCGGCGGCCAGTACCGAGGCGTCCATAGGGTCCACACCAAGGATGACGCCCTGGCACGAAGCCAGCTTTTCACGCATCTGGTCAGCGGAAAGAATGCCGCCACTGTCGTTGCGCACGACCTCAAGCCCGGCCTGTGCCAGACGGTCGAACAGTTCGGGATTGGTTTTACCAAAAGAGCGGGGAGTAACAAGAATTTTCACTGTGATACCTCTTGGGGGCGGAGTGACCGTCCGGTTCGGGCTTGCAGCCATAAAACATCCGGCGGTGGCCTAAGGCTTACTCCAAGAGCGAAAATTGTCAACGCGCCGCTTGTGTTGCGGCGGCGGGCGCGAACGTGTACAAAAGAAAAAACACAGGATACTGCTATGAGTGAAATGCGTGACATCAAGGCAACAACCATGCCCCTGCTTGACAGCGTGGTTGAACGTCTTTGCGATCCTTCGTCTCTGGACGCGGTGTGGCACCGTCCGGCTCAGGGCGCGGCCATGCCCTCGCTGAAGGACCTTACCGAAATTATGGAACGCCTGCGGGCGGCCATTTTTCCTGGTTATTTCGGTTCCGCGCGGGTTTGGCGCGAGTCCATGCGCTATCATCTTTCGGCCAATCTCGACACCATCTACCGCATGTTGAGCGAGCAGATAGTGCGCGGCTTCTGCTTTGGCTGCGCCGGTGACAACAACCCCTGCACATCCTGCGAGTCGGACGGAGAAAAGGCCGCCGTGGCCTTTATGGACAGGCTGCCAGAGATTCGCCGGCTGCTGGCGGGCGACGCCAAGGCCGCCTATGAGGGCGACCCCGCCGCCACCAGCCCCGGCGAGACCATTTTTTGTTACCCGTCCATGCAGGCCATGCTGCACCACCGTATTGCCCATGAGCTGTATGACCTCAAGGTGCCGGTGATTCCGCGCATCATATCAGAGATGTCGCACTCCGCCACGGGCATTGACCTGCACCCCGGCGCATCCATCGGCGAAGAATTTTTTATTGACCACGGCACCGGCGTTGTCATTGGCGAAACCTGCGTTATCGGGCGTAATTGCCGCCTGTATCAGGGCGTCACCCTGGGGGCTTTGTCCTTTCCTAAAAATGCGGACGGCACCCTGACCAAGGGCATACCAAGGCACCCCATTCTTTGCGATGGTGTGACCGTCTATGCCGGGGCCACCATTCTTGGCCGTGTGACCATAGGCAAGGGCGCTATTATTGGCGGCAATGTGTGGATCACCCAGGATGTGGCCGAAGGTGCGCGCATTCTTCAGGAACGCCCGCGTGCCTGATGTAAAATCCCGCCGGGGTAGCCGCCGTTTTTTGCTTTGTCTTTCGCTGCTGGCCCTGCTGGCCCCGCTGGTGCTTACTGGCTGTGGGCAGGGCGTGCGTGTGCAGCCCAAGGGGCAGGTGGTGACAAGCATTGGAGTGGGACGTTAGGGCTGTATTTACTATGTTTTTTGCGGCGAGCGGTCTTTTTTATTCTGGCTGGGCACGGCATGAGTACCCCGCCTCAATGAAAAAGGCCGCTTTTCGTATTGCCGGGCTGCCCCAACCCCCGTATTTTCAGGCCATTGCCTGGCGACCCCCGGCAGCCCACGGCAACGAAAAAATCTGCGTTTTTTCAGGCAGGGCGCGGGCAGCAGCGTATGGACATGGCAGGCTGTATGTGGCATCCTGCCGCCTTCGTTACGAGGGCGGTTACTTTTTGACCGCGCTTCCACGTTAAATCCATACAGTTTGTTGCGGGCCAAGGGCCCATGCCCGTTCCGCAGGTTGATGCCTGGTTTTGAAGGCAAATTTGCCCAAAGACGGTAAATTCCGTCTGCAGGGCATGGATGTTTTGAGTTTTTTAGGGGTGGCTTTGATGCCCGAACCCCCTTTGCGTCATACAGTAAGGAGAAAATGCCATGAGTATGCTGGAAAAACTGTTCAATCCCGTAGCGCGGGGCAGTACGGTCAAAAGGGAAATGCTGGCCGGGCTTACCAGCTTCATGGCCATGTGCTACCTCATCTTTGTGGTGCCCAACATGCTGGCAGACGCCGGTATGCCCCGTGATTCCGCCGTGGCGTCCACCATCTGGGTGACCGTTCTCGCAACCCTTGTCATGGGGCTTTGGGCCAAGTTTCCTGTTGGTGTTGCCCCAGGCCTGGGTATCACGGCCTTTTTCGCCTACTACGTCTGCGGCCCGGCGGGCTATTCCTGGCAGACGGGCCTTGGCGCGGTGTTCATTTCGGGCATAGTTTTTCTGCTGCTCACCGTTACGCGCATCCGCCAGCTTATCATCAATGCCGTGCCGATGGACCTCAAGTTCGCTATTGTGGTGGGTATTGGCACTTTTATTGCCTTTATCGGCATGAAAAGCTGCGGCCTTGTGGCGGCAGATCCGGCCACCTTTGTGACGCTGGGCAATCTGGGTGACCCCAAAACCCTGCTCTCTGTGCTGGGAATTTTTCTTATTGGCGGTCTCATGGCCATGCGCGTGCGCGGGGCCATGATCATTGGCATTCTGGTTATTACCGTAGCCGGTATCGTGTTTGGCGTATCGCCCCTGCCGCAAGGCCAGATTTTTTCCACCAGCCTGCCCATGCCCACTGAGACCTTTATGCAGATGGACATCAAGGGCGCGCTGCACCACGGCCTTATTTCCATCATCTTCACCCTGACCATGGTGGACCTCTTTGACAACATGGGCGTGCTCATCGGTCTTTCGCAGAAGGCGGGCTTCATCCGTGAAGACGGCCACATCGAAAATCTGGACAAAGCCCTGATTACCGACTCTATGGCCACTATGGCCAGCGCCGTCATGGGCGCTACCACGGCCACGAGCTATCTTGAAAGCGCCGCTGGCGTGGCTGAGGGCGGCCGCACGGGCCTCACTGCCGTTACCATTGCCTTTCTGTTCTTTCTGGCGCTCTTTTTCTCTCCCCTGGTGGCTATGGTGCCTGCCTATGCCACCGCACCGGTGCTCATTATAGTGGGTGCCATGATGATGCAGGAAGTGGGGCGCATCAACTTCAAGGATTTCACCGTGGCGGTGCCCGCGTTTTTGACCATCATCAGCATGCCCCTGACCTTCAACATCGCCACGGGCTTTGGCTTCGGCTTTGTGAGTTGGGTGGGCATCAAGGCTCTGGCCGGGCGCTTCAAGGATCTGAACCTTGTGATGCTCTGCATTGCCATATGCTTTGTGATCAATTTTGTCCTGCGCCTGCCGTAGGCATGAGGGGCAACGGTCAATAGCCCAAGCCCCGGTGTTTCGCGCCGGGGCTTCGCTTTTACGAAGAGTTATCACCTTGCCTTGCCTTTGGTGGCGCATAGGTGCATACTTTGCAGTCTGCATGCAATTGGGCCGTAAGGGCCAAAAAGAATAAGGAACAGCACCGTATGACCACGTTTTTGAGATCTGCGCGTCCCAAGAAACCCCTGTGGCGCGAATATGGCGAAGCCCTTTTGGTGGCCCTGCTGCTTGCTCTCGTCATTCGTACATTCGTTGTGCAAGCATTTAAAATACCGTCTGAATCCATGCTGCAAACCCTGCTTGTGGGCGACCATTTGCTGGCCAGCAAATTCGCCTATGGCGTCAAGGTTCCCTTCACCAATCACTACCTCTATAAGGGCAGTGATCCGCAGCGCGGCGAAGTCATTATCTTTGAATATCCCAACGACCCCAGCGTGGACTACATCAAGCGCATTGTGGGCGTGCCCGGCGATGTCATCGAAGTGCGCGGCAAACAGTTGTTCCGCAATGGTGAACCCGTCAAGGAAGGCTATATCCGCTTTACCCAGCCTGACCGCATAGAGCCTGTGCGCGACAACTTTGGCCCGGTGACCGTGCCCGAGGGCAAGTATTTTGTCATGGGCGACAACCGCGACAATTCGCTGGACTCGCGCTTCTGGGGCTTTGTGGACCGTAGCGCCATCCGCGCCAAGGCCTGGCGTATCTACTGGTCCTGGGGCGGGCTTGACAATATGCGCTGGGGCCGCATGGGCAAAAAGGTGGAATAGCCGTTACGGCGGTTGATGCACTTTAGGAGGCCCCGTGGTAGTCCGGCTGAACAGCGGTGGCGTGGAAGGCGTTGACGCCTATCCCGTGGAACTGGAAGTGGATTTTGTGCGCCAGGGGTTGCCGGGCTTCACTATGGTGGGTCTGGCCGAGACGGCTGTGCGCGAAGCCAAGGACCGTGTTTTTGCAGCGCTGCGGGCAGGCAATTTCAAACTGCCGCCCGCGCGCGTCACCGTCAATCTTGCACCTGCCTGGCGGCGTAAAAGCGGCGCCAGCTACGACCTGCCCCTTGCCGTGGGCCTGCTCGCCTCTTCTGGCGGTATCCCCGCCGAGGGATTGCAGCGTTTTTTCATGGCTGGCGAACTCTCTCTAAGTGGCGAACTGCGCCCGGTAAGCGGCATTCTGCCGCTGGCCCTGCTGGCCCGCCAGCGCGGTGCGGCAGGCATAATCGTACCGCCGGGCAACGGGGCTGAAGCCGCTGTTGTGCGCGGGCTTTGCGTGTACACCCCCCGTAATATTGCGCAGTGCGCGGCCTTTCTGGCTGGTGCCGAACCCCTTGATCCTCTGCCAGAACCGCAAGATACCGACCTTCCCCCACAGAATAACGGCCTCGATTTTGCCGAAGTCAAAGGGCAGGAGGCGGCCAAGCGTGCGCTTGAGATTGCCGCAGCGGGCGGCCATAATGTTTTGCTCTTGGGCCCCCCCGGCAGCGGCAAGACCATGCTTGCGCAGCGCCTGCCCACCATTCTGCCACCGCTGGATTTTGAAGAATCCCTTGAAGTTACCAAGATTTACAGCGTGGCTGGCAAGTTGTCTGAGCATCCGGGGCTGGTGCGCCAGCGTCCGTTTCGCGCACCGCACCACACCATTTCAGACGTGGCCCTGGTTGGCGGCGGTTCTTACCCGCGCCCCGGCGAAGTGAGCCTTTCGCACCGCGGGGTGCTTTTTCTTGACGAACTGCCAGAATTTCAAAAAACAGCTCTGGAGTCACTGCGCCAGCCTCTGGAAGGCGGCGTTGTTCACATTGCCAGAGCTGCGCACAGCGTGATCTTTCCCGCTGCCTGCATGA
>JAQVZK010000037.1 GCA_028708195.1 Desulfovibrio sp. | reverse complement strand
GATAAGCGTGCGCTGGTTGGACGTGGTGCCCGTGGATGCCTGCTCCATCAGGCTCTTGAGCCTGGTCATGGTCGTGCTCAACTGCGTGCCCAAAACGTCGTCAGCCAGTGTGAGCCAGCCCTTGGCCGTATCGCAATTGGACTGATACTGCTTGGTGTCGCTGATATCGTCTCTGGTCATGAGAACACGGTACGTGCCCGCAGGGTCGTCAGACGGACGGTTGATCTTTTTTTGCGTGGAGCCCTGCTCGTTGCTTTCCATATATGCAGAAAGATTTTTCTGCATCTGACCTACCATAGTGTTGTACATGGAGCTTTGGGTAACTCTAATGGACATGACAGCTCCTATTGCTTGAGGCCCAGCAGCGTTTGCAGCATCTGGTCAGCGGTTGTGATGAGCTTTGCCGCCGCAGTATAAGAATGCTGGTACTTGATGAGGTTGGACATTTCTTCGTCCAGATTCACCCCTGTTACAGAAGCAACGCGGTCCTCAAGATCGGTAGTCAGGGACGTATGGTACTCTGAATTGGTTTTAGAAAGCCGCCTGTCAGCACCCACAGTGGTCACCAGCGTGGCATAATATTCGCCAATGCTCTGATTGGACACGGTTTTCCAGGTGGTGGAAACGGTCACGTCCTTGGTGGCGAGCTCCCCTATGGCAGTGGCTGTGGAGTTGTCGCCCTTGTTGGCCTGGTTCTGGCCGTTGACAGCCCCCGCAGCGATAAGGTTGACATTACTGTGTAACTGGCTGTTGACCGCCATGTTGGACGCGCTGTCGCCCGTAAAAAAGGCATTGATGCCCAGAGCCGCCATAAGGCCCGTGCTGTCTGTGCCCATGCCAAACCTGACGTTACTGGCCGGGTTAGATTCAATAAGCAGCTTGCCGTCCTGAATGGAGGCCATAAGCATGTTGGTGCCAGGGGCGCTGCTGTCGGTAAAGCTGCTGTTGATGACATCACACACATTCTGAAGGGTGTGGTGGGCCGGGTCAAAATTCACGGTACCAGGAGGCGTGATGGAGCTGAAATCCAGTGTATTGACGCCAGAAGCCGTCTCGCGAAAGTCTCCGGTTGTCTTGTCATAAAAATATATGTTCAGGTTGCCGCTCTGCAGCTTGTTGGCATACGGCAGGATGGACTGCGGCGAGCCAAGCGGCTGCTGGGCGCTCTGCACCTGCTGCGTGCCCTGGGCGTAGGTCAGCAGTTCTGTGCCGGTGCCCTGACTGTGCAGGCGGTTTACTTCCCAGATCAGAGAAGAAGACACGGCGTCCAGCTCATCAAGGTAGCGGCCGCAGTTGTCGTCGCGCACGGTGTAGTAGGCGGCCAGCTTGCCGCCGGTGACGCGGTTTCTGTTTTCAGTACCGTCAAAATACGTCTGCGGCGTGATATTCTGGGGGCCACGGGTGGGTTCTATCCAGTACAGCCCATTCTTGGGCATAATGTCGAACTTGTCCCCGGCGCTGAAGTTTTCTCCCTCGCTGAAGGATATCTTGAGGTTCTTCACCTCTACGGGGTCAACCTTGCCGTCGCCGTCCGCATCGGTAATTTCATAGCGCAGTTCATTGCCGTTTTCGCCACGCAGCCACGTCTTGCCGCCGTCCAGCGACACGCGAAAGCTCGGCGGCGGGGTATCGCCCACGCTGCCGCCATTGACAATCTCAACGGTGTATTCGTGGCTGTCGAGCCCCTGAAACTCCACGCTGCCCTTGTAGGCCGAACCAACCTGAATATTGTTTTCTGCGCGCGGCCCCATCAACTGAAGCTCGTTGACGCTCTGCCCCTGCACCAGCGGCTGCCCGGTGGTGAGCTGCACGGTGAAGTTGCCCTTGCCGCCGTCGATGGTTTCCACATCCACAAGACCGGCCAATTCGCGCACCATCTGGTCGCGCTGGTCAAGCAGGGCATTGGGGTTGCTGACGCCGTCAACAGTATTGGCGGTTATTTGCCTGTTGAGGTCGGCAATGCTTTTGGCCAGAGTGTTGATGCGGTTTACCGACTGGTTGATGGAAACATCCATCTCGTCCTGAATGGATTTGAGCGCCGCCGCAGTGCTGCTGAACATGTCGCTCACGTTGTCGGCATGTGAAAGCAGACTTTCACGATAGGCATTATTGTCCGGAAGCTGCGTAAGGTCTTGCCAGCCCTTGAAAAAATCATTCAAGGACGAGCTTATGCCTGACCTGTTGGATTCGTTGAACAAATTTTCAACCGAAGAGAGCACGGTGTCCTGCTCTGTCCAGCGGGAAGAGTTGGTGGACTGCCGCACATAGGACCGCTCAAGAAAGGCGTCAAAAAAGCGCAGAATCTGCTGGGCGTTGACGCCCATGCTCTCGCCGCCGGGCTTGGCCTCAACGGTGCCCGCATCGCGCTGGTCCACATACCGACGCGCATAGCCCGCGGTGTCGGCATTGGCGATATTGCTGCCGGTAACAGATATCCAGGCTTGGGATGCGTTGAGAGCCGTCTGGCCGATGTTGAGCAGTCCGTTAAGCATGGCCTAGAGCCTCCCTGAAATAAGCGCCGCTTCAGGATGCGCACGCACGCGCATGCCACCCCGACGGCCATAAGTCTCTGCCTTGGGCGGCATGGCCTGGCTCGTCAAAGCCTGGAGGGTGCGGCTGCTCTGATCAAGCAGAGCCAGAGAAAGCTGGCTGTTACGCGTGGCCTGACGCGACACACCCTGCTCCGCCTTGTCAATGACGGTCAAAAGGTCAAGCAGGGCATCACCCTCGGGCTGCGACAGCGCATTGGCGTATTCCATTACGCGCAGGCCCGCCAAGGCCTTGATGACCGTGGCTTTTTCTACCGCCAGTTGGCGTATGAGCTCTTGAATGGCAAACTCCAGCGCCACCACGGCATCCGTGTCGTGGCCCAGCAGAGTCTGGTACTCCTCTTCCAAAAGTTCACAGAGCAGGGCCAGGGCCTTGCTTTGACGTATCAGGGATGTATGGACTGTCGTGTACATGATAGACCTCGCTGGGCGGTCTGTGGCTTATGGCTCGCAGGCAGAATCTGCCGCCCCGTCCTTACGCGAAGCAATTTTCGTGCCCATAGGGGTAAAATATTTGCTGACCTTATGCCAAAAACAGCGTCAGCGCCGCAGATCCATAGCCGTAAGGGGCGGGATACCAAGGCTTTCAGGCATCTGACCCTGCTGCGCAGGCTGAGAAACCAACGGCGTTGCGGGCGTTAAGGGTGCGACAGGCCACGCGGGCTGGCCAGTCATGGGCGGCACAGGAGGCTGCGCTGCGGGCGCTGCTGGTGGCAGCGGCTGCCCGGCCTGCTGTGGCTGCCCGGCCTGAAGGGGCTGTGCGGCCTGCTGGGCATGGTAGGCTGCCAATCCCGCACCTGCGCGGCTGTTGGGGCCGGCGGCGTCCACGTTGCGGTTGCGCAAAATGTCGCTGCCAGAAGTTTTGCGCTGGCTGGCTGGCATGTTGGTTGTGTAGCGCACCTTTTGCATCTGCGGCTGCGCGGCTTCTTGCCCGGCGGCAGCGGGTTGTGACGGCAGCGCAGACCCCGCCTGGGGCTGCTGAGCCTGCGGCTGTACCCGCCGCTGTGCCTGCTGCTGTGCCTGTTGCGGCAGGGCGGCATTTTCCACAGCAAGATTGCGCAAAATGTCGCTGCCAGAGGTTTTACGCTGGCTGGCTGGCATGTTGGTTGTGTAGCGCACTTTCTGGACGTGCGGTGCCTGTGCGGCCTCCTGCCCTGCGGCAACGGACGGCCCCGGCGTTATGACACCGCGGGCAGGTTGCGCTGTTTGTTGCGGCCTGGGCACAGGAATACCGGATTGCGCGGCGGCCTGCATATTGGGCTGGCCCTGCGCCTGGCCCATCATCTGGCCCTGCGCCTGGTCGGGCTGCCCAAGCTGCATGGCGGCCTGCATGGCTGCGGGCGTGCCCATGCTCTGGGCCATGCGCATCTGCATGTCCAGTGCCTGAGCGGCCTGCCCGGCGTTGGCTGCCTGTACGGCCTGGTTCCCCTGGCCCGTTGCCGGATGGGCGGCCTGCCCGGCCATGCCATTGGGATTGTAGGCGGGGCCGTTAAGATGGGTGCGCGGCATACCCGCGCGTGCGCCCACCTTGCTGCCCGCCTCAAACTGTGCTGCGCGTGCGAGGTTCAGGCCCGTATTCATGTTGGGTGTGCGCGGCTCCCCTTCCTGACGGGCTTGAGATTCCTTCTGGGTGCGCAAGGCGGTCAGGGCCTGTTCTACCGCAGGGGGCGTTGCCACCGCAGGGGCCTGCGAGGCGGGTTGCCCCGCCGCAGCCAGCGCGGCCTGGGCAGAGCCGGTGCCGCCCGGCAGCACCTGAAGCTGCATGGATTCGCCCACGTTCTGTACCGGCGCAATGCCGTCATACACGGAAGGTATGGGCACATTGCCCCGCATGGCGGTATGCCCCGCCCTGCCCTGAGAATTGTTTTGCCCTTCGGGACTGCCATCTGCCTGGCCTGCCTGCTCTGCCTGCGGCATGATGGAGGCGACCTGCGGCACAAAACCGGGCGCGGCCCCCGCCTGAGCCGAGGCCGTACCACGGCTGGCAGAAACAAGGTCGCGCGAAAGCTGGGCGTACATCATGTCGGCCAGACCGATACCGCCCGCCGCCGTCATAGATTTGGCCAGTTCCTGATCATACATGCTCTGCCAGTACTGCTCTTCGCGGCCTTGCAGCATATTGGTCTTGGGCAGGGTGCTGCGCATCTCCTGCCACATTTTCTGAATAAATATGGATTCAAAGCCCTCGCAGGCTTCGCGAAGTTTCTTTTCTTTATCCGCTTCCGTCATTTTTTTGCCGTTGAGGTTGCTCACGCCCGCCAGGCGGGACTGCATCTCGCGGCGGGACACTTCAGCCCCGCTGGCCTCATGCGGCACAAGACCTGTGGTAAGAGGCGAGGTCATGCTAGATTACCTCCAGCTCCGCCAACAGCGCACCGGAAACCTGCATGGTGCGCAGGATGGAAATAAGGTCGCGCGGGGTAGCCCCGATGGAATTGAGGCCGTCCACCAGTTCCTGAAGGGTTGCACCTTCAACGATGATCAGGTGGCGGTTTTCTTCACGCACATTGGTTTCTGTAATGGGCGTCACAACAGTCTGCCCCTGCGAGAAAGGCCCGGGCTGCGACACCTGCTGGCCTTCCTGCACGGTTATCTGCAAGTTGCCGTGGGCCACCGCCGCACGCATGATGCGCACATCGCGGCCAAGCACCACTGTACCGGTCTTTTCGTCCACAACCACCTTGGCGGCTGTGTCCGGGCTGACGTCCAGATTTTCAATGGAGGCCATGAGAGGCACCATATTGTGACGGTACTGGGGGGGGATATCCACTGTGATGGACATATCGTCAACAGCGCGGGCAAAGGGGCCGCTCATGGCGCCGTTGACGCGTTCGGCTATCTGCTGGGCAGTGCTGAAGTCTGCGGTGCGCAGGTGCAGGGTGAGCTTGTCCTGCTGATTGAACTCAAAGGGGATGCCGCGCTCCACAATGCCGCCACCGGGGATAATACCCACCGTACTGATATTCTTGCTGACGCTGGCCGCCTTGCCCTGGCTGGAAAAGCCACCCACCGTCAACGAGCCCTGGGCCAGAGTGTATATCTTGCCGTCCACGCCCTTGAGGGCCGTTTGCAGCAGTACGCCGCCCAAAAGGGAGGTGGCGTCGCCCACAGAAGACACGGTAACGTCAAGGCTCGTGCCCGGCTTGGCCGAGATGGGCATACGGGCCGTCACCATGACGGATGCCACGTTCTTGGTCTTGAGCGCAGCGGAGTCCACGCCAATACCCATGCGGTCCATCATATTTTTCATGGAACTCATGGTAAAGACTGAATCTTTTTTATCGCCCGTGCCCGCCAGGCCAACCACAAGGCCGTAGCCAATGAGCTGGTTGTCACGAACACCGGAAAAGTTGGCAATATCCTTGATGCGCGCCGCCTGTGCGGGAAGGGCCATGCTGATAAGCAGAGCTGCGGTGAATATCCACAGGGCGGGATTGCGCAAGATTGTCAATTTCATGGCGCTGACTCCTTGCCGGAATACCGGCACAGCCTGTTCTGCAGAAACCGTGCCGAACGGCTTGAAGTCAGCGCCACACAAGCATCAACGGCTCAAAACGCCAAAACCCCGACCTCGCTCACAGGGAGCGGGGTCGGGGCCGTACTATAAAATCTGGCCTGATGGTGCGCGGTACTGCCCTGCCACTCTGTGGCGGCATGAACGCAGTGCGCGTCAGACGAAGGCTATAAAACTATATCTGGAACAGGCCTGGTTCTTCGCGCGCAAGATTGGCGGCGATAAGCTTGCTGTCTGGCTTGTAGGTTCCGTTGGCAACCTGAATGCGCAGGGCCTCGACTTTTTCCTAGCGCACGTCCGGCGCGCTTTGTGCGGCGCGGCGCGCTTCCGTCAGCAGCAGGGCATCCTGTGAAACGCTGACCGTATCCCCTTGCGGGGCTTCCGTGCCAGTACCTTCGGCACGTGCTTTCAGGCGCGTGTCAGTTCTGGCCTCGGCGCTCTTGTCCAGCCCGGCGGCATAAGGATCAAAAAAGCTGTTCGTTGTATTCTTGATTTCCATACACTACTCCGCTGACGGCACTTCCGCACCGCCCTGTGCCGCCGGTTTCACAAAATTTCCATCTTTTGGCGGCTCTTCCAGCATACTTTTGTCTACCGTGTCGCGGGTGATGCGCCACAGGGCATGCCGTGTTCTTCTGTGCAAATCCTCGGGCAGCGGCTGCATGCCTTCCGGGCCTTCGCCCACAATATGCAGTCTCTGGCCTGGCGGATAGGTGAAGCGCACTTCCTGCCCCACTTCCCTGCCCAGTTCCTGGCGGATTTTCTCCACCACGGGGTTATCACTGCCGGTGAAGATCAGAGTTTCATACAGCTCGCGCGCCACTTTTTCAACGCAGGCATGCCTGTTGGCTGCCGGGTCAGGATCATCAGGCGCATCGCCGTGCGCCAGCCGCATGCGAACCCGAAAACGCGCAAGACGCCGGGCTGCCAGCAGTTGCTGCTCATACCCTTGTAGCATCATGCGCAGTTTTGCGGAATTGGCGTCGGCCATGAATCTCTCCGTCCTTACTGCTTGTTCGGCTGCCCTACAAAAAACTTTAGACTTTTTTCTGCCCCTGATACCGCCATTTTTTCATTTACTTTCTGTTGCGCGCCAGCACGCAGCCCACGGCCAGCAGATTCAGTACGCCAAAGACCACCAGGTCAACGTGCATACTGTCCATAAAAGCGTCTATGGTTTCCGGCCCGGCAGCCTGATCGCCCAGAAAAAAACCCAGGGTCAGCGTGATGACAGCCATGTTTACAAGCTGCCCGCCAGTGCGCACGGCTCCTGTCAGGCCGGATGCCTGCCCCACGTGCTCCGGCCCCGCGCTTTCGAGAATAATGGTGGTATTGGGCAGCGCGAAAAGACTTATACCCACGCCAAGCAACCCCTGGGCAGCCAGCAGCACGCCTATGGGCGAATCAATTTCCAGAAAAGCCGACGTCAAAAGCCCCAGACCGCATAAGCCCACGCCCACCGCGCTCACATGGCCGGGATCGAACTTGAGGCACAACCGGGCCGCCACGGGCGTCATCAAAGCCTGCACCAGAGATTGCAAGGCCAGAAACATGCCCGCCTGCTGCACCGTCATGCCCAGGCCAAACTGCAGATACAGGCTGAAAAAGAAAAGGATGCCGAAAAAGGAGCTGTAATTGATGAAGGCCGCCAGCGACGACAGGGCGAAAACCCGGTTGCGCGCCAGCAGACGAATATCAAGAATGGGAAACTCGCTGCGCAGTTCCTTGAAGCAGAACAGCACCATAAGAACGACGAACGCCGCCAGCAGGCAACCCGCCATGACGGGGTAATCCGCCAGTTCTGACGAGCCAAAGGTCAGCGCCGTCATGGCCAGCCCGTAGATTATACAGCCTCCCCAGTCAAAGGGGCGGCCCTTGGCCGTGCGCCAGTCAAGCTTTACGCAGTACTTCATAAGCAGAAGCACGCCGAGGGACGCAAAGGCGTTGCCCCAAAAAAGCCAGCGCCAGTCAAGCCAGCCAGCCACAAAGCCCGCCACGGGGGGGCCGCAGGCAATACCCGCATAAACGGCGGACCCACTGTAGCCAAGATAGATGGCCCTTTTTTCAGGAGGTGCCGCCGACGCCAGAAGCGCAAGACCGCAGGCGTTGAACATGGCCCCACCCACGCCCTGCACAAGGCGCAACCCCAAAAACACTTCTACAGAAGGGGCAAACCCCAGCAAGGCCCCGCTAATACCAAAGATGACTGTGCCCCAAATGAAGATGCGCCGGTACCCCAAAATATCGCCAAGACTGCCGCTGGCTAGCTGAAAAACGGCAAGCCCCATCGCGTAGAAGGCCCCCATAAGCCCCAGTTCCTGCACGCTGGCGTTCAGGTCTGCGGCCATAGGCGGCAGAACAGCATTCACCCCGGCCATCATGAAGGGCATACAGAACAGTGAGGTACAAACCGCAATAAGAAGCCAGCCGTGGCCTTTTTCGATGGATGATGACATGGCGAGAGAATATCTTTGGGTCTGGGGCTGGTCAACAGGAAGCGGAGGGAAGTTTTTGGTCTGTGGAAGAATTTTGTGAGGGAGGGAAGTTTTTGACGTATTGGAATGCTTTGTGGGAGAGGGAGTACCTTGGCCCAAAACAAGGCCATCCGGGGCGGAGCCCTTAAGACGTGCGGCGGTCTCAACAGTCTGGTCCCCCAACGTAACCGCCGGGGGACCAGATATATGACAAGCCCGCTGCGCAGACTTTACGCCGTCACCACGGCAAAATTGCCGGAGCCCGCTTTGCGCTACGCCCGCAAAAGGCCGGATTCGTCCGCCAGCCGCAAGCACATGTCGGCCTTGTTCAGGGTGTAAAGGTGAACGCCGGGTGCACCGCTCTCGAGCAAAAAGCGTATCTGGCGCACCGCGAACTCAAGCCCCGCCTCACGTACCGCCTCGGCACCGCCCTTTTCATTGGCCTTTTCAAGGTCAAGGTAAAGCTTGCCGGGGATGTTCGCACCGCAAAGCGAAAGCACACGCCGCAAAGAATCAAAGCTCTGGATGGGTAAAATAGCCGGAATAATGGGCGTGTGAATGCCCCTGCCGCGCAGATGCTCCAGCAGGTCCAGATACTCGCGCGAGTCAAAAAAAAGCTGGGTCACGGCAAAGTCCGCGCCACTGCGCATTTTTTCAGCGGTATAGCTCCTGTCCTGCGAAATGGATGTGGATTCCGGGTGTGGTGCCGGGTAGGCGGCCACGCCAATGCCCATGTCAGGCTGCTCGCGGCGGGCAAACATCACAAGGTCCGAGGCATGCTGAAAGTAGCCCTTGCTCCAGTCCCACTCCTGATCAACAGGCGGGTCGCCACGCAGGGCAAGCACATTATCCACCCCAAAAGACCGCAACTCTGCAAGATAGGATGAAATCTTCTCAGGCTCGGCACCAACGCAGGTGAGGTGAGCCATCGTGCTCAGCCCACGCCGCGCCAGCTCGGCTGTTACAGCAAGCGAGTTGTGCTGCTTGCCACCGCCCGCTCCATACGTGACGGAAACAAATAGTGGATCCAGAGCCTGCAATTGCTCCACATTTTTAAAAAAACCGGGCAGACTCGCTTCAGCGGCCGGAGGAAAAAACTCCAACGAAAAAAACGGCTTCTTGGCGGCTCGAATGCTGTCTCCAATATGCATGCTGCGACTCCTTCTGTACGGCGCGAAGGCGGCCTTTTTTATGACCAGCCATATTTATGTTTATATCAAGATAAGCTGATATGTCAAGAAAAAAGGCCAGACAGCCCTTGCAAAATACACGACTTGGTCGTAATGCAGGTTCAAGCCCAAAAGCATACTATGAAAATACGCAACAGCAATCATACATGCGGGCAGCCCCCGCGCGCCGCCCGCATGGGCAAGACAGACGCCCCCATGCGGGGTCGTGTCTTTATGCTGGCGCGCGCGGTCTGCACTCTGGCGGCGCTCTTGCTCTGTTTCCCCCCAGATGTCGGTGCGGCTCAGGATAACCAGACAGAACCGCACCGGATATTGGCCGTGCCTGCCGGAGCACCCGCACCAACTGGAGCCGACCCTGCACCTGTGACTGCCGGAGCCCCTGCCCCTGCCCCCGCCCTGGAGACACCCCCTAAAAACGCCGTTCTTTCGGCACCGGGAGTAGCCGCCCCCGCTCCGTCTTCCGCCGGAGTTGACGACCGGGGCAAGCCCGACTGGCGACAACTGGAAGCCGGGCTGGATTTTGGCCAGTTTCGTCTCAATGACAACGAAGCCCTGCTGACGGCCCTACGCATCGACCCGGCCCACTTCAATTTCATTCTCTGCGCCCGCTCACAGGATGGCGGCCCCCTGCGCTCACTGAACCAGTGGGCCGAGCAGTACAACCTCTCCGCAGCCATCAACGCCAGCATGTACCTGCCCGACGGCGTAACCAGCACGGGCTTCATGAAACAGGACGGCCACTTCAACAACAAACGTGTGGTGCAACGGTTTGGGGCCTTCTTTGTCGCGGGGCCCAGCAGCCCAGAACTGCCCGGGGCCGCCATTGTGGACCGGGATGACCCCCTGTGGGAGCAGCATATCGGCCAGTATCGCCTCGTGATACAGAACTACCGCATGACCAACGCCGACAGGCGCATCCTGTGGTCGCCCGGCGGGCCGCACTACTCCATTTCTGCGGTGGCGCAAGACGGTGAGGGGCGCATTCTTTTTCTCCACTGCCGCCAGCCTGTAGAAGCCTACGCCTTTGCCCAGCAACTGCTGCACCTGCCCCTCAACATACGCACAGTCATGTATGTGGAAGGTGGCGGGCAAGCTGGCCTGCTTGTGCGCTCTGCCCACTGGCGGCACGAACTCACAGGGCAAAGTACCGCAGGTCTGCTGGTAACCGGTGACATTCGCGCCTTGCTGCCCAATGTGCTGGGCGCAGTACGCCGCTCTGCCGCTACAGAAGAAACGGAAGACGGCGAACCGAGCCCCCCTCTTTCCTTGCCGGCTTCAGACGTGCCCGTGCCAGCTTCAGACGTGCCCGTGCCAGCTTCAGATGTGGCAGGGACAGCTTCAGACGTGCCCGCCCCTTCGCAGATCCCATCCCAAACGACCACCCCGTAAGCGAAAGCCCGCTGATGGCGCACCTGCGGGGCTGTGGCGAAAGCCACATAT
>JAQVZK010000036.1 GCA_028708195.1 Desulfovibrio sp. | reverse complement strand
CGCCAGGGTTAACACCAATGGTGCGCCCCAAGCGGTCTACTGCCCGCGCTTCATGAATGTGGCCGCACAGGCAGATATCTGGCTGGGCTTCTTCAAGAAATTCACGCACTGCCGTAGAGCCAACGTGCACATCGCCGTGGATGACGTCGCAGGCCGTGTCCTTGGGCGGATTATGTGACACAAGCACACTGTGCGGGTAGGTTCGCGCTTTTTGCCAGCAGCCTTCAAGCCATGCGGCAAAGGCTGATTCTGGAAATTCGCTGGGTGTGCCAAAAGGCGTGAAGGTGGACGCGCCAACGCCAAAAATAGCCGTATCCGGCGTCAGTTCGCGGGTAACGGTGTGCAGGTTCCAGCCTTTTTCACTGAGCCACTGGTCCACTTCGGGGCGGTCCATATTGCCTATCTGGGCAAGAACCACAGGGTTATGGCTTCGTAAGGAATCCATCACCAGTTCTGCCTGCTTGACACTGCCCGTCACCGTGAGGTCACCCGTGACGATGATGCCGTCAGCCTGGCTCAGCTCAGGAATTTTTGCAAAACGTTCAGTTTCGTCGTGGATGTCACCCACAGCGATCCAGAGGTAGTCCTGAGTGTCGGCGCTTGGCATGGTGGTGTGTCCTTTGTTATGGTGACGCTGCAATGATGCTGCCATACTTCAGTACATAAGGAAAGGCCCGGCATGAGTGAAAAAAACACGGTGCAGACCAACTGCACGCCCGTGCTGCCAGCCACGCCGGAGTCGCCCGACGATCTCGCCGCGCGCAAGCAGCAGTTGCGCGCGCAGATGGGCAGTCTGCGGCGTACGCAGCCTGTCGCTCTTGCAAAAGAGCGGGCCGAGGCCGCGCAGAAGAGACTGCTTATGGCTGACTGCTGGCGCGGGGCGTCCTCGGTGGCGCTCTATGTTGGCATCAAGGACGAGATGGGCACAAGCCTGCTGCTTGATGCAGCGTGGAGCGAGGGGCGTACCCTCTGGCTGCCGCGTGTGCGGCGCGGGCAGTCCGGTATTATGGACTTTGTGGCCTGCGCCAGCCGTGAACAGTTGCGGCCGGGCCCCTTTGGCCTTTTTGAGCCGGATGCAGCCTTGCCGGGCGTTGGCCCGGAAGATGTGGCTGCCGGGGCGTCACAAGAAAAATCTTCGGCCAAGGGTGCCGATTTTGCCCCCCAGTTGATGATTTTGCCGGGGCTTGCCTTTGACTGTGAAGGTGGCCGCCTTGGCTATGGCGGCGGCTATTATGACCGTTTTTTACAGGCCGGGCTTGCCTGCCCCCGCGTGGGGTTTTGTTTTGAGTTCCAGCTTGTTCCTTCTCTTCCTCTGGCCCCCTGGGATCAGCGGGTTCACTATTTATGCACTGAAAAGCGTCTGCTATGTCTGTAAGCTATATACCCTTTGTGTTTCCGGGCCTTGATTCTGTGCGCTGCATCTTTCAGACCCGACCTGGCGGTGTTTGCCAGGGAGAATACGGCGGCGGCAATATTTCCTTCAGTGTGGGGGATGATGCGGCTCTGGTCACTGCCAACCGGGAGGATATGCAGGTAAGCCTGCAAGCTCGGGGTTTGTGCCAATGGGCTGAATTGTTGCAGGTGCACGGCGATGCAATGGACTTTGAGCCCGCGCCTGTGGCCAGCAATGCAACAACGCAAAAAGAGGGCGACGGCATGGCCACGGCCGAGCCCGGCATGGGCCTGCTCATAAAAACGGCGGACTGTCAGCCTGTCCTGCTTGCCCACAAAAGCGGCAAATATGTGGCGGCCCTGCATGCGGGTTGGCGCGGCAACCGTTGTGACTTCCCGCTTTCGGGTGTTGTGCGTTTTTGCGAACACTACGACATCAAGCCTCAGGATGTGCTTGCCGTCCGTGGCCCGAGCCTTGGCCCCGCCAAAGCGGAATTTGTCAATTTTGACAAGGAATGGGGCCCACAGTACCGGCCCTGGTTTGACGAAAACAACCGCACTATGGACCTCTGGGGGCTGACCCGCCATCAGCTTGTGCAGGCAGGAATTCCAGCGCGCAATATTTTTGGTCTGGATCTGTGCACGGCCAGTAATAACGACCAGTTTTTCTCTTACCGCTGCGCCAGGGCTTCAGGCCGTCAGGCCAGTATCATCTGGATTAAGAAAGCCTGACAGGCGTCTGCCCGGCTTCTTTGAAGTCTTTTGCCTTGGGCCTCTGCCTTGGGTCTTTTGCGTTGGCATGCAATCCTTGCGCTCATTGTATAAAAACCCGCAAACAAGCCCGGCAAAAAAGTGAAAACAGTAACAGTCTGTCGCTGTTGCAGGGGATGTTGCGGCAGGCCAGCCCGGCATTGACAGGTCTGCCACCCCCGCCTACAGTAGGCGCGGCAATGGTAGCCGGGCAAGCCCGGCTTGAAAAGGGAATCCCGTGAAATGCGGGAGCGGACCCGCCGCCGTAAGGCTCATTAACCTCGCACCACACTGCGCCACTGGAAACGGGAAGGCCGGTGCAAGGGAGCCAAGCCGGAAGACCTGCCTTGCCCCGCGGCCCCGCCACCTGGTGACGGCCGTGGTTGTGGCCTGAGCCGCCACGGCAACGGGATTTTGCCGGTTGGATTGAGGAAATACGGGCCTCTTCCTTCACGAAACACTGAGTGATTTGTGACGGAAGAGGCCTTTTTTATGCCCACGCTGTTCACGCTGGGTCTGTAAAGGGCGGGCATGACCGCGATACCATATTCCTCCACCCCTTCCGCACGTACTTCTGCCCGCCTGTGGCCAGCGTTCGCGGCTTTGGCGGCGCTGTGGCTTGTTTCTTTGCCACTGGCCTGCTTGCCGGGGCCGGTTTCTCTGTCGGCCGGGCAGGTTTTTCATGCTTTGGCCGCACAGTTGGGGCTTGCCGCAGCTCCGCAGGACACGGCTCTTATGCTGGTGGTGGGGCAAATTCGCCTTGCCCGCGTGTGTCTTGCGGCCCTGTGTGGCGGCGCGCTGGCCGTGGCGGGCGTGGCTTTGCAGGCCGTGCTGCGCAACCCTCTGGCCGACCCCTTTACTTTGGGCATATCTGCCGGTGCGGCCTGTGGCGCGAGCATGGCCCTTGCCCTGGGCGGGGTCATTGGCGCAGCCTTGAGCGGTCCCCTTACGGCATTGCATGTTTCATTGCCGGGGTCGGCGGCTCTGGTGGCCCCCGCTGCCTTGCTGGGCGCACTGCTGGCTCTGGCAGGAGCCTTGTGGCTTGGCAGGGGCGACGGCGGGTTCAGGCGTGAGAGCGTCATACTTGCGGGCATAGCCGTGGCGGCCTTTCTTGGGGCGCTGGTGGCGCTTATCAAGGCGCTCAACGAAGAGTCGGTAACGAGCATTGTTTTCTGGATTATGGGGTCTTTTCAGGGACGCGGCTGGGACAGCCTGCCGCTCTTGCTGGCAACCCTTGTGCCCGGCCTTGTGGCTGTGGTGTTTGGCTGGCGGGCGCTGGACGTTTTGACCCTGGGCGACGAACAGGCTGCCCAGCTTGGCCTGAATGTGGGGCGGGCGCGGCTTTGGCTGCTGGCCGGGGCAAGCTGCATGACGGCGGGTTGCGTGGCAGTGGCCGGGGTTATCGGCTTTGTGGGGCTGGTAGTGCCGCATGTCTTGCGCCTTGTGCTTGGCTGCGGCCACGGCCCCCTGCTGGCAGGAGCGTTTTTTGGCGGTGGCGTGCTGCTGGTCTGGGCAGACGTGCTGGCCCGCTGTGTGCTGGATGGCGGGCAGGAATTGCCCGTGGGTGTGGTGACGGCTCTTTTGGGCGGTCCGTTTTTTGCCCTGTTGGTGCGGAGGCGGCCATGAAAGAGGTTTCACCCATGCTGGAGGTGCGCGGGCTCAGCTCCGGTTACAAGGGGCGGCCCGTATTGCAGGGCCTGAGTTTTACGGCGCGCGGCGGTGAATGCCTGGCCCTGCTTGGCCCCAACGGCAGCGGCAAGACCACGCTTTTGCGTAGCCTTTCTGGTGTGCTGCCAACGCAGGAAGGGGATATTTTTTTACAGGGCCGGGCGCTTACGGCCATGAAGCCGCGCCAGCGCGCCCGGTTGGCGGCTGTGGTGCCCCAGGGCGGCGAATACCCGCGTGAGCTTACGGCACGGCAGATGGTGCTGCTTGGGCGGTATCCGCATCTTTCGTGGTTGGGCTGTTATGGCAGCAGGGACCATGTGGCGGTGGATGAGGCGCTGGAAGCCTGCGGGGCCTCCGTGCTGGCTCCCCGCCGCCTTGCGGAGCTGTCGGGCGGCGAGTTGCAAAGAGTGCTGCTGGCGCGTGCCCTGGCGCAGGAAAGCCCGCTTCTTTTGCTGGACGAACTGGCCGCCGGGCTGGACATGGCCCGCATGGCCGGACTTTTTGACCTGCTGGAACGCCGCCGGGTTGCCGGGGCCTGTGTGCTCATGGCCGTGCACGATTGTAATCTGGCTGCCATCTACGCCACAAGGCTGCTGGGCCTCAAGGCAGGAAGGCTTGTTTTTGATGGCTCTGTGGATGCGGTTTTTACCGAGGAGAAGCTCAGTGCCCTTTACGATATCCCCATTGGCGTTTTGCCGCACCCGCTCTGGGGGTTGCCGCAAGCCCTGCTGGCTCGTGCCCACGGCCCCCGCAGTCAAGCTGCTGACCCAAGCGCTGTTTCTGACTTTGGCGTTGCTTCTGACTTTGCCACTGGTGCCGCAGTTGCCGACCGCAGCTCAGGCCGCCGCGCCTGCGAATAATCCCGCCCGCACTCCGGCGGGCTTGCAACAGGCAGGTACTGAACAGACGGATGCTCGCAAAAATCCAGGCATAAGCCCCAATAAACCAGCAGGTGCCACAACCGGTTCTTCAGTTATCGTTCGCGACGACACAGGGCATGAGCTGCGTTTGCACGTCCCAGCCAGGCGTATCATCGCTCTGTACGGGGCCTTTAACGAACTTTTGCTGGCCCTGGGCGCTGGTGACAGTCTGGCGGCCCGCACCGTGGCTGACGCCAATATTCCCGGTTTGGCGCATTTGCCAACCATTGGCACCCATATGCGCCCCAATGCCGAACTCATCGTGCAGCAGTCGCCAGATCTGGTCATTCAGCTTGCCGGGCGCAATGAGGCGCTGTTGCAGACAGAAGCCCTGCGCGCCCTTGGCCTCAACGTGCTCATTTTTGAAATGAATTCTTTTGAGCAGATGTTTGGCGTGCTTGAGAGGCTTGGGCAGATCACCGGGCGCGAGGCTGAGGCCGCCACGCTCATCAATGTGTGGCAGAAGCGCCTTGCCAGCCTTGAAGCGCGCTACGCGGGCCAAAAGCCGCCAGGTGTTTTTTATGAGGTGCGCTATCCCAACCTGCTTGCTGCGGGCCGGGGCGGCATTGTGGAAGACATCATAACTCACGCTGGCGGGCGAAATGTGGTGACGGACGACAAAAAACTGGTCCGGTTCAATGAAGAAGCCCTGCTGGCTGCTGATCCCGATGCCTATATTGTGCAGCGCGGCCCGATGAATCCCGACCCGCAGCCTCTGGAGCAGCGGCTGCACTACAAGAACCTGCGCGCGGTGCGTGATGGCCGGGTGTTGGCCGTGGATGAAGATTTTTTTGCCCGCCCGGGCCCGCGCTCAGTGGATGCCGCTGAAGCGCTGGGGCAGTTTTTGCACCCACAACTGGCGCGCTGATTTTTACAGTAACCTGATATTCTGGCGAGAGCACAAGAGAGTAGAGCATGACAGGAGTTTTGTACGGCGTGGGCGTCGGGCCCGGCGCTTCGGATTTGCTGACGCTGCGGGCAGTAAATGTTCTTGGCAAGGTAGACGTGATTCTTGCGGCGGCTTCGCCCCGCAATGACTATTCCGCCGCGCTCGAAACGGCCCGGCCACATTTACGGTCCAATGTGCGGCTGCTGCGTCTGGAATTTCCTATGACGCGTGACCGCGCCGTGCTGCACGAAGCATGGCGCGTAGCCGCCGAAGAAACACAAAAAGTGCTGGAGAATGGCGAAAACGCCGCCTTTCTGACCATTGGTGACCCCTTGGTCTACAGCACCTTTGGCTACCTCATGCAGACCCTCAAGCAGCGCGCGCCGCACCTGCCGGTTGAAATCATACCGGGCATCACTTCCTTTCAGGCCGCCGCCGCCCGCACAGGCACAATTCTGTGCGAAAACAGCGAGACCCTGCGTGTCATCCCCGGCATCAACAGCCGTGAAGACCTTGAATCGGCGCTTTCCGGCGCTGATACAGCAGTTATTCTCAAGGCTTACCGCAACCTTCCCGCCATAGTGGATGCCCTGCGCGCCACAGGCCGCCTCAACTCATGTACACTGGCAAGCCACGTTGAGCAGCCCGCCGAGCATCTGCGCACGGGCATAGACCTCGATGCAGGTACGCCGCCCTATATGTCGCTGATTATAAGCAGAAAAGTAAAAAGGTAGATTTTAGAAGGTTTTTTGTGGAGAGAATGCTTTGTGGGGGAGGGACCTTTTTGTAAAAGGATCCCCCCCTCTCCCTAAAATTTTTACCCGGGTTCAGTATGGTACAGGAAGTTTCCGGCTATCATGCTGGCTTTGTGAGTCAGTCACAGCAGTGCGGACAGCCTTCCTTTTCCCCAGCGACTTCTTTCCCGGCCGCCCGTGCCCCGCACCCGCGTCTAATATCAGCAAATACGCGGCAATTGCGCCCCTTCAAGCATACCCAGTAGGCGGCGGCCGCCAATACGGGTTTGCAGGCTCACCTGCGCCTTGCCTTCTGTAACGGTACCTACGCGCGCGGCTTCCCTGCCATAGGGCGAGCGGCGCATGGCCTCAAGAGCGGCTTCGGCTTTGTCCTCCGGCACAATACAGATGCATTTGCCTTCGTTGGCGAGATAAAGGGGATCCAGCCCCAGGAATGAGCAGCCGTTCCGCACGGCCTCGTGAACAGGTATGGCTGTTTCTTCCAGAAGCATACTCACCTGCGACTGCTCGGCAATTTCATTAAGTGTGGTGGCAAGGCCGCCGCGCGTGGGGTCGCGCAGCACGTGCACTTCTTTGACGGTTTGAAGGATGTCTTCAACCATATGGTTGAGCGGGGCTGAATCGGTGGCCACGTCCGTGAGAAATGACAGGCCTTCACGGCTGCCCATAACCGTAAGCCCGTGATCGCCCATAGCGCCGCTTACAAGCACTGCGTCGCCAGGGCGCGCGCTGTGCCCGGACGGCACCGGGTTGGCAAACACTTCACCTATGCCAGTGGTATTGATGAATATTTTATCACAGGCCCCGCGTGGCACCACCTTGGTGTCGCCTGTGACAATATGCACCCCGGCTTCACGGGCGGCCGAGGCCATGTCGGTAGTGATGCGCTCAAGCGTCTCAAGAGAAAGGCCTTCTTCAAGAATAAAGGCGCAACTCAGGTAGCGGGGGCGTGCGCCCAGCATGGCCACGTCATTGACGGTGCCGTGCACGGCCAGACTGCCGATGCTGCCGCCAGGAAAAATGAGCGGCGTCACGGTGTATGAGTCGGTACTCATGGCCAACGGGCCCTGAATGTCAGTCAGCAGGGCGGCATCGTCCATCCGTTCCAGCAGGGGGTTGGCGAAATGGCGAAAAAAACATTGGGATATCAGACGCTGCGAGGCGCGGCCACCGCTGCCCGCATCCAGAAGAAGACAGTCTTCCATTATCGCTCCGAATATTTGAAGTAGGCTGCGCAACTGCCTTCAGTAGACACCATGCAGGGCCCCACAGGTGTTGCGGGCGTGCATTTTTTGCCAAAAAGGGGACAATCGGGCGGAGCCATGCGACCCTTGAGCACGTCCCCGCAGCGACAGCCGGCCAGTGGCGGCACATCGGGCAGCGTGAGATCAAGGCGAACCAAGGCGTCCAAGTCTGCGTATTCCGGCCTGAGCGCCAGGCCGCTTTGAGGAATGCTGCCAATTCCGCGCCAAAGCGCGTCTGTAGGCGTAAAAAATTGCTCCAGCAGGGCGCGTGCCCGAGGGTTGCCCGCATCGCCCACAGCACGGGGATAGGCATTGACCACTGCCGGGGCATTGTCACGAATCTGCTCGGCCATCATGCACAGGGCCAGCAGGATGTCGGCGGGCTGAAAGCCGCCCACCACGCCGGGAACGTGATAGTCTTTGGCAAGGAAACCGTAGGGTTCAAGCCCAAGGATGGTGGATACGTGCCCAGGCAGCAAAAAGGCTTCCACCGCGCACTGGCTGTCGTCCAGCAGGGTGCGCAAGGCCGGGGGTACCAGTTTGTGCAACGAAAGTACGCAGAAGTTCTCTAGCTTGCGCTGGCGTGCCGTCAGCAGGGTGGCGGCCACGGTGGGGGCGGTGGTTTCAAAGCCAATACCCAGAAAAACCACGGTATCTCCGGGGTTTTCAGCCGCAAGGGTCAGGGCGTCCAGCGGGGAGTACACGATTTCAACGCGTGCCCCCTGGGCCTGGGCGTGCTTGAGGCTGCGGCCACCGGGGCCAGGCACACGCAGCAAGTCGCCAAACGTGGCCACAATAACCCTGTCGCGTCCTGCCAGGTCAAGAAAGGCCGCCACTTCAGCGTCGTGGGTGACACAGACCGGGCAGCCCGGCCCGGAAAGATGGGCTACCGTGTCGGGCAGCAGGGAGCGCAAGCCGCTTTGAAAAATGGCAACAGTATGCGTGCCGCACACTTCCATAAAGCGCATGGAGCGCCCGTCCAGCGCCCTGTTGAGGCGGTCCAGCAGGCTGCGGCAGAGCTGGGGATCCTGAAAGGCTTGTTCCAGTTGCATGATGCTCCCTTTATTGCGGTGTACGTTCCAAAGACCGGCCTTGCGCCAACTGTTGTTCCGGCAGGCTGTCGCGATACCATGCTGTTTCGGCAGGCTGCCTTGAAATTAACTGTTTTAACTGCCCGTTTGAGCGCCGGGTGCCCGGCCCTAGGGCAGGGGAGCCAGCGTGTCCAGCCCGGTTGCCACGGGCAGACCGCACATGAGGTTGGCATTGGCCAGAGCCTGCCCCGAAGCGCCCCGGCACAGATTGTCGATGGCTGACAAAATGGTGAGCCTGCCTGTCCTGGAGTCTACCACAAGACCGATGTCGCAGAACATGCTGCCGCGCACAAAACGCGTTTCGGGCAGAACGCCCTTGGGCAGCACACGTATCCAGGGGCTGTGCGCCCAGGTGGCCAGAAAGGCTTCGCGTACCTGATCCAGCGTGGTGGCAGGATTTTTCAGCTTTGTATAAATGGTGGACAAAATGCCCCGGTTGATCGGCAAAATGTGGGTGTTGAAAGAAAGGCGCACGTCGTGCCCGGCCAGCAGGGATACTTCTTGTTCGATTTCGGGCGTGTGTCTGTGCGTGGGCAACCCGTAAGCGCGGAAGTTGTCAGACATTTCGCAAAAAAGCGTTCCCACGGCGGCCTTGCGGCCCGCGCCCGTGGCCCCGGATTTGGCGTCCACCACGATGTCGTCTGTTGCAATAAAGTTGTTCTTTATGGCCGCATACAGGCCCAGAATCACCGATGTGGGGTAGCAGCCGGGGTTGGCGATGAGGCTTGTGCGCGAAACTTCGGCCGCATAAAGCTCTGGCAGTCCATAGACGGCTTTGCGCAGGATGTCTTTGTGCGTGTGGTCGTGCTTGTACCACTGGGTATAGACTTCGGGGTCACGCAGGCGAAAGTCGGCAGAAAGATCCACGACCTTGGCTCCGGCCTTCAGCAGGGGCGCGGCCATGTCCATAGCTGTGCCAGCGGGCACGGCAAGAAAAACCACGTCGCACTGTTTGGCTGCCTGCTCGGGATCAAAGACGCTTATGACGACATCCGAGCCGGGCATGTGCTCCAGAAAAGGGTAGTACTCGCCAAGGCGCTTGCCTGCCTCGGCTCGCGAACAGGCCATGCTGAGGCGCATGGACGGGTGGCTGGCCAGAAGCCGCGCCAGTTCCATGCCCGCATATCCCGTAATGCCCACCAGACCCGCTTTGAATGTCTTCATGCCCCAATCCTCATTGCACGCCGTCAAGGCATCTGAAAAGTGTACACAGCGTCCGCCGCACGTGGGGCGGGCGCGCCTCATGGTTATATATCCGCTGTCAGCGCCACGGGGCGCGGGCGCGAAATTTATGCTGACTTCTGATCCTTGCCGGACAGGCATTCACAGTTGGGCCCGCATTTGATGACAAATTTCATGCGCAGTTCAAACAGAATGCTTTCAAGCAGCTTGCGTTCCTGGTCGTCGAGGCAGCGCTCTGTCTTCATGTGCAGCATTTCAAGCACGTCAATGCTGTGCTTGGCCAGAGGCAGGCTTGTTTCCGTACTTCCCGTTTCTGGGTTGGGAACTTCGCCCAGATGCACCAGCGCGGAAGAAGCAAGGGAAAGAATGAATGTAGAGAACGTCACTTCAGGCATGGGCCCGGATGAGCATCCACAGGAATTCTGGCTCATGGGTTACCTCGTGGCGCAGTGCGCCGGGCTTGTCAGGCACGGCAGGCCGCGCCAATGTATATGGTAAGGGCAGATTTTGCAGCATCCACACAAAATACTTGTGGCAATTGCCCTCAAATCTTTGCCGCAAGAGAGTCACCAGCGGGCTTGCACGCCGTTAAGCGTCCTTGGTCGCCGCTAAACGGCCATTGCATACTGCTCTGGCAGGTTTTACTTGTGGGGCAGGGGCTCGCCCGCAAGGGCGGCTCGGTAAGCTGCCAGCCCCTGCTCAAGATAATCGCGCGAGCCGCAGTACCCGCCCGCAGTGCACAGGCAGTCATTGAGCGCGTAGATACCGGCAGCCACATCGGCCCAGTCCACCCAGCCCATATGCCCGATGCGCACCATGCGGCCCTTATAGTGATCCTGCCCGCCAGCCATACATACGCCGTGCTTATCTTGCGCCATGCGCAGAATTTCAACACCGTCAACGCCCTCAGGCAGCAGTGCGCTGGTGATGCCCCAGGCAAAGTGATTCTTGGCAAAAAGTTCCAGACCCAGAGCTGTCAGGCTGGCGCGGGTCATCATGGTCAGCGCCCACTGCTTGTCATAAATGGCCTTGAGACCGTTCTCAAGCAGCATGTCCAGGCTCTCTTTAAGCCCGAGGATAAGCCCCACAGGTGAGGTAAAGAGTGTCTGCCCTTTGTGAACGTAAGCCCGTTCTTTGGGGAGATTGAAATAAAAACAGCCCGGAGTCTGCTTTTCGGCGCAGGCCCACGCCCTTTCGGACAGGGCAAGCAGGGCAAGGCCAGACGGCAGCATAAGGCCTTTTTGCGAACCGGTGAGCAGGCAGTCCACGCCCCAGGCGTCCATTGGGCAAGGGGAAAGCCCCACCGCGGATAAGCCGTCCACAAGCA
>JAQVZK010000335.1 GCA_028708195.1 Desulfovibrio sp. | reverse complement strand
CCGCTGCCGCCTGCGGCACCGCAAACTGCGCCGCAAGCGACACCGGAAGCGAACCAGCAGACCCCACAGGCGACACCTGAAACAGGCCAGCAGACTACACCTGAAGCTCCCGCACAAGGTAGTTCCAAGTAGCTGACGGCACAGCCCAGTACCAGGGCAAGGGGACCGTTCTCAGGCCAAAACGCCAGAACTGAGGGTTCACGCCGTATTTTGCCAACAAAAAACCCGCGTCAGGCGGGTTTTTTGTTGGCATTCTATTTGGTGTACTGCTTGCGCCACTCGTCTAAAAAGAGCAGGCAGGTCTCCATTTCATCAAGAACCCCCGATCTCGCTCGAAGGGCTGCAACCACCGCGTCAAAGTCTGCGTGGGGGCCAAGCCCCAGACGCTCAACCGTGCCCGACATAGTGGCAACAAGGTTTGCCGCCAGTTCGGGAGTCAGGCCCTGAGACAAGCTCTGCGCAAGCTGGGCCGCTGCCGCAATATGCCTGCTCTCTTCTTTATGCGCATCTACCCCGGCTTCTGACCAGGGGCCCAGGCGCTCAACAATAAACTCCAGCAGGGTTTGCATACGGTGCCTGTAGGTGTGGTCGCGCAATACCCGCGCCCGCGCCCGCGCGGCGTACGCGCTCCGCTCTTGCGGGTGCGCAAGAAAATACTCAATTTTGGCATAAAACTCTTCAATGGTGCCAAAAGTGGCCAATTCACCGGGGGCAAACAGCTCGGCTAAAAGGCTGCGCTCGTCCAAAAGCTGAAACGCGTTCATGGCCGCCAGCTCAAAGGTGCGGGGATTGACAAAATCGCCGTGACTCACCAAATCCGTCGCGTGTATGCTTGAGTGCAGATTAAGGTTCACCGTGGTGGCATTGTAAATTTTTACGCTCTCTGCCGCATCAATGCGCGCGCCACCTCGCTGCACTTGGGCAGCTAACAGGCTTTCACCCTCCCAGTCCGAACCCCATATTTTAAAATTGCGGCCAAGCAGAGGGCGAAAGGCCAATCTGCGGTTGGGATATCCGGCCCCAAGAAAGCCAATATCTGCCCCGTATTCCCGCCGTTCTTCAGGGCTGAGGACAACTGGTTTATGAAAATCTGGCTGGGCCGCCATTGGCAGATAGAGATAATTATTCTGTCCGACCCCGGCCAGCAGGCTCATGAAGGGCTGTTTTTGGATGATGGCAAAAACGTCGTACAAGGGCGCATAGGCCCGCCAGTATTGAAATACCGTGTGGTCTTCAACAAACCACATGGCAGTGCGCACTCCGGCCCGCTTTAACCGCTGCAGAAGGCTGCGCCCTATAGGGGCCTGCGCCAAGGCCAGCACCAAATGTGGTTCCTGCGCCTGAACCTGCGCCCACACAGCCTGAGACACGACCTGAAGAAAAGAATTTTCAAGCTGGGCTGTCTGGGCCTGGGGCAAACCAAGGCTCTGCAAGCCCGCAAAAGCCGAATACATCAGCGGAGCCTCAAAGGTACGCACATGGTGCCCCATTTCTTCCAGGGCGTGCGCACAGTACCTTCCTATGGGCAGTGAACCGCCGTACATCGGCAAAACGACAAGAATCCTCAGAGGGGCAGAAGGCATCAACATATTCTCCACATCAGCAGTATCTGCCAGGCGGCAGCATCCAGTCCACATCACGACACAACCACGCATCAAACAGCCAGGCACTGTCAATATTGTCGCTGCCGGTATCACTCACCACACTGGCAGCACTGTTCATCGATTCCTGAAGTGGCACCTTACAGTATGAGACCAAAAACTCCCGTACCTGAGTGCGCTTGGCAGCATGCATGTCTGTTCCGGCCTCAAGACGCAACACTGTTCCCAGCGCGTCAGTCTGGCTTCGCCACAATTGCAGGCCATCGGGCAGGTTCACCCGTTTTGTCCCTTCTGTAAGGGCAAGCGTCAGGGAACGCAGCAATTCCTGACTGCGAAAAGGCCCAAGGCAGGCGGTATTATGGGGGCACGGCGACGACTCAAGGCAGGGGGCGCAATGGCGCTCGGCCTGCCAGACCAGATGCCCTTGCCCATATGGGCCGGTTTCGTGCGCAAGGGCCGAAGACATAAAAAATGCCAGCACAGGCACGCCCAGGTGCGCGGCCAGATGCATTGTGCCTGTATCAGGTGTAATCAGGGCGTCCAGACCTTTGACGGCACCCACCAGGCCCGACCAATCGGTCTTGCCGCTGAGATCTTCCACCCTGTCTTGCATTTTTGCAGGCAAAAGTCGCAAAAGTCGGCGTGCCGCGTTCTTTTCTGCACTTGAACCAAGCAGGCGCACGCGCGGCCCACCCATAGCTGTAAAAGCCGTGCGAACAACATCGGCCAACAGAGGTACCGGCAAAGACCGCCGCGATTCACGCCCGGCCAAAACTACGCCAATGCCCTCTCCCCCTGGCGCAGCGACAGGGTTTACCGCAGACGCCGCCAATGGGTCAGAAGAAAAATGCGCCCAAAAATCCACAAGATTGAGGGGCGAAAGCACGCGCTGGCGGGTCAACTGCATGGCCAGTCTGGCCCAGGGCGAGCGCCAGATACCGCCTGCGGCGGGCCGGTAGCCCACCACGGTCTCGGGCTCAAACATACGGCACAAGGCCGCTGTTATTCCAAAAAAATTGCAATTATAGACGGCATTGAAGTGCTCGCTTCGCGACCCGGCCAGCACCTGTATATTTTTTTCAAGAATTTTATGCTCGTGGCTGCTGTGTAAAG
>JAQVZK010000035.1 GCA_028708195.1 Desulfovibrio sp. | reverse complement strand
TAATGGCCCAACTGGACGGGGTGGCGTATTCTGCCCGTTGCTCGCTGGATACCGTCAAAAACGTGCGCGCCGCCAAAAAGGCAGTGCGCAAGGCTTTTGACGTACAGTTGCAGGGGCTTGGCTTTGGTTTCATCGAGCTGCTTTCAGGTTGCCCCACCAACTGGCATCTGAGTCCCATTGCCGCCAACAAGCGCATTGCCGAGGCTATGATTCCTGTCTTTCCGCTGGGTGTGTACAAGGATGTGACCGCTCCCGCTACAGATGCGGCTACGGACACGGCGGGGCAGCCCGCCGGGGAGGTTGGCCATGAGTAGTTATCAGGATGTCATCATCGCCGGGTTCGGCGGCCAGGGGGTTATGCTCATAGGCAATCTTCTGGCTCAGGCAGGCATGGAGCACGGCCTTGAGGTAAGCTTTATCCCCGTGTACGGCGCAGAAATGCGCGGTGGCACGGCCAACTGCACCGTGGTTATGGACGAGCACGCCATTGGCTCGCCCCTGGTGCGTGAGCCACTGTCAACCATTGTGCTCAACGAGCCCTCGCTGAGCAAGTTCCAGGCCCGTTTGCGCAAGGGCGGGGTGCAGGTGGTCAACGCCTCTTTGGTGGACAAGGGACTTCTGGATACCGCCTTGCGCACGGTATATATACCGGCCAACGACATGGCGCATGAACTGGGTAATGTTAAAATGGCCAATATGGTGGCTCTGGGCGCGTGGCTCAAGGCTACGGACGCTTTGCCGCTTGCCGTGGTGCAAGAGGCGCTTAACAGCGTTATAAGCCCCAATTACGCCAAGCTTATTCCGTCCAACGTCAAGGCGCTGGAAGCCGGTTATGCCTTTGCCTGAGTGCCTTGCGCTCTGAGCTGTCGGGCCTTGTGCCGGTTGGGATGGCGCATACAGTACAAAAAAATCCCCGTGAAAATTCACGGGGATTTTTTATATGTAAAAAACCGCCGCGCGTTCCTGTGTAAGAGGCGCGGCGGCGGGCCCGGAAAGGCGGGATCAGGTATTCCGGCAGAGCTTCAGCGGCAGGGGCTTATCTGCCGGTTGACGGGAGCATGCCGCTGGTTGCTCCGCTGTTTTTCCGGGGTGGTGGACCCGAGGGGTTTGCCGCCGCAGCATCTGAAGGCAAGCTTGATGAATCGCTGGACAGCAGAAGCAAGGATGGGGTGGGTGTGCTGACCGACGCCCTGCGCACTTCAAAAATAAAACGCCCTGCTCATTTCAATGGAGGGTTGTGCTGGCTGGTAACAAGGCCAGCCCCGGGGCGCGAAAAGAAGCGGTAGCAAAGGGGCATGGCCAAGAGCAGCGGGGGCATAAGCCCAAGAACACCCTGCACGCCGTAATGGTATGTCAAAAAGGCCCCACTGGCCCCACCCAGCACAAAACTGCACAGCACTGTGGCGAACATGCCTCTGTCGTGTTTTTTGGCAATGCTTTGCTCCGCCCCGTAGAAGAGCGTGTTCAGCAGCGAGGTCGTCACGCCGGTAATGTAGGTGGTATGCACCTTGGATGTTCCCACTGTCGCGTAAACGCCATTCTGTATGCCCAAAGCCAGGCTGAGGCAGAGGGCCAGGGCGTACTCTTGCAGAGAGGCATCAAGGTTTTTGTAGGCCAGGATGCCCGCGCCCACCACAAGGATTTCAAGTCCAAGAGGAAGGGACATGCCGTGTGCCGTGGCAATGCGCCTGCGCCACAGTACGCCAGCTATCGTGCCGCTTACAAAGCCGCCCACAGCCGTGAGTATGGCCCATAATTGCGTAAAGCTGCCCTCTACAATGCTGATGCCGCTCAAGATGCTGTTGCCGGTGAGATGCCCGCTGAAAACGCCAAGCAACACAAAGGAGGCGGCGTCGGCAAAGCCCCCCGCCAGTGCAAGGCTGGCGGCCAGAAAAAATGGCAAAAAAGAGGGGGTCGCGGCCTGCGTGTCGGGCATGGCGTGTCCGTTTCCAGAATAAAAATCCCTTGCGGGCGCGCTTTGCATGGGGCAGGGCGCGCCCGCAAGGGCAGTTAACTTTTATGCTGTCCGGGTCTAAAGGCCTTTTTCAGCCATGAGGCAGGCAAGGTCGCAGACGCGGCAGGAGTAGCCCCACTCGTTGTCGTACCAGGCCACCAGCTTGACCATCTTGCCTTCCTGCACCGTGGTGTAGGAAGCTTCAAGGATGGATGAGGCGGGGTTGCCCTTGAAGTCCATAGAAACAAGAGGCTTGTCATTGTATTCAAGAATGCCCTTGAGGTAGGTTTCAGAGGCGTGCTTGAGTTTGCCCAGCAGGGTTTCGGTATCGGTTTCTTTTTCAAGAATGCCGGTAAAGTCCACGACGGAAACGGTGGGCGTGGGCACGCGCAGCGAGTAGCCGCCAAACTTGCCCTTGAGCGCGGGAATGACCTTGGCCACGGCCTGGGCAGCCCCGGTGGACGTGGGAATGATATTGCACGCGGCGGCACGGGCACGGCGCGGGTCTTTGTGGGCCATGTCCAGAATGCGCTGGTCGTTGGTGTAGGAGTGGATGGTGGTCATATTGCCGATCTGGATGCCAAATTCGTTTTGCAGCACCAGGGCCACAGGGGCCAGGCAGTTGGTGGTGCATGAGGCGTTGGATACGATGTGGTGCTTGGCCGGATCGTAATCCTGATGATTGACGCCCATGACGATGGTGATGTCTTCTTCTTTGGCGGGGGCGGTGATGATGACTTTTTTGGCCCCGTTTTCAATGTGGACGGAGCACTGCGAAGCCTTGCGGAAAATGCCCGTGCTTTCGACAACGATATCCACGCCGTATTCGCCCCAGGTCAACTGCTTGGGGTCGCGTTCGGCGAAGCAGTGTACTTTCCAGTCGCCAACGGTCACTTCAGTGCCGTCGATCTTGGCGTCCAGGTGGGCGCGCCCGTAAACGGAGTCGTATTCCAGCAGGTGAAAGTTGGTTTCAGCGTCAAACAGGTCGTTGATGGCCACCACTTCCACACGGTCGCGGTAGCTCTGGTGCAGGGCGCGAAAAACCTGTCTGCCGATGCGGCCGAAGCCGTTGATGCCTACTTTAATTTTGCTCATATGCGAAGTCCTCACAAACTAGAGGGGTGTCGTCTGGTGTCGTGCGCTGTTGCAGGCGTATAACCATCTGCAGGCGCAGGAATGTCATCTGCCGGGCACGTTTGCGGAGAATCAATCTCCGGCGCGTTGGGGCTGCTACTGCTGCAGGGCCTGCCAGCGGTTCAGCCGGGCAAATACCGCTGGCTGGCATCGGGGCAAGCTGGGCCGCCCGGCGCTGTCTAGTCTTCGTAGACCGAGTAGGCGTGCTTGGTCATCAATTCGTAATTGTTGCGCAGTGCCTCGTGCAGGCGCGCGTTCTCGATGGCCAGGGCCGAGATGGCGGCGACAGCTTCCATAAAGGTCTGCTCGTCGGCGGTGAAGTCACGTTCCTGGGCGGAGTATACGCGGATAAGGCCAATGGCCTTGCCGTCCACCATAAGGGGGGACGAAAGAACAGAACCAAGGCCTTCTGACTTGGCCGAGTCGGGATACTGAAAGCGCCCGTCAGCGGCGGCGTCTTTGAGGTGGATGGTTTTGCCGGCCAGAACTTCGCCGTCCATGCCGCTGCGTTTCACTTCCACCGAGCCCTTGCGCAGATAGGTGGAGGAAAGGCCGTGGGCTGCGCTGGGCAGCAAAAAACGGCCCGTGCTGTCCAAAAGGCGGATGGTGCTTGCCTTGCAGCCCATAGTGACAGCGGTCTGTTCCGTTATTTTATGCAGGACGTCCTTGGGTTCTAGGCTGGAGTTGATAACCAGCGCAACATCTCTGAGAGCGCGAAAATAATCTTGTGCCATATGTGCCTCCTTGAAGAAAGCGGTGCAAAAGAGTCAGCCTGGGCAGTGACCTTGTGGTCGCGAAGGGTCATTTCCGTATTTCAGTATGCCAGGGTATGAGTATGCGCTATTTTTCCCATTGGGGCAAATTGGGGCGGCGGCCTTTTGCCGGGCCAGGGGCGGGCAAGGGAGTGCGTAACCGCGCCTCAGGCCTTGACCTTGCCCGAGCTCTGCATGCTGACCTGCCCCTCGATAATACCGCCTTCTTCTGTAAGCAGCACCGGGGTCTGCACGTGGCCTTCAAGTATGCCCGATCCATACACCACCACGCGGCGGCGGGCCGTCACCTCGCCCGAAAAACGGCCAGAAAGCAGCAGTTCGCCCACATCAAGTGTGCCGGAGACCTGAGCATCCTTGCCCACATTCAGCGTGCCTTCGCTGACAATCTCGCCGTTGTACTTGCCTTCAATGCGCACGGTGCCCTTGAAGTGCAGCTTGCCTTCATAAACAGTATCGGAACCCAGGTAGGCTATTTCGTCCTTGGCCACAGCGGTCTCCCCGTTGGATTTACAATTATCCCTTGAACATGAATCGCCGCATGGACACATTAAGCACAATGCCCAGCAACGTGAAGTTGACCACGGTGGCGCTGCCGCCGTAGCTGATGAAGGGCAGCGGAATGCCCACCACGGGCATGATGCCGATGACCATGCCCATATTGATCAATATCTGCCAGAAGAAGTAAAAGAATACCCCGACCACAAGCATGCTGCCAAAGCGGTCCTTGGCCTGCACAGCGGTGGAAAAAATGGAAAGCAAAAACAGGCAGAACAGGCTCACCAGGGCCACGCAGCCCACAAAGCCCCACTCCTCACCAAAAACAGCCACGGCAAAGTCCGAGTGGCGTTCCGGCAAGAAGCGCAGCTGGCTTTGCGTGCCTTCTTTGAAGCCCTTGCCCCACAGCTCGCCGGAGCCAATGGCTATGCGCGACTGGATGATGTGGTAGCCTGTGCCGCGCGGGTCGGTGGTGGGGTCAAGAAACGTCAGGATTCGCTGGCGCTGGTAGTCGTGCATGCCCACAAACCACATGAAAGCGCCCACGCAGGGCACGGCCAGAAGGCATGTTTTGAGCACATAGCCCTTGAGCCCGTGAAACAGTATCATGCCCGCCAGAATAAGCAGAATGAGCATGGTGGTGCCGAGATCCGGCTGGGTGATGATGAGGGCGCAGGGCAGCAGGCAGACAAAGAGGACGGACATAAAGTCCTTCCAGCCGAGGGACTGGCTGTCGCGCGCAAGCAGCCGGGCGGCCAGCACCAGTACAGAAAGTTTTGCCAACTCGGATGGCTGAAGACTCATGAAGCCCAGTGAAAGCCAGCGTTTGGCACCATAAACGGTTTTACCCGCAATGGGCACAAGCAGTAAAAGAAGCATGGTGAGCAAAAAGAAGGGCCACGCCAGATTGCGTAACTGTCTGTAATCGAAGGTCATGGCCAGCAGCATGCAGGCCAGGCCGCACAGCCCCCAGATGATCTGCCGCTGATAGAAGCTGTTGAAGGCCAGGCCCGTTTCAACCCGGGTGCCGCTGGCCGAATACAAATTGCCCACGCCCACAATGTAGAGCAGGAACATACAGGCCAGCAGGCCCCAGTTGATATAGCTGAGAAGACTTTTATCCATGCGGTTCTATCCGGTCAGAACATGGCCCCTCAATGTGTTCTGCAAGGTACTTTTTATTGCGGGCCGTATCGGGCGTGTCTTGCCCGTTGAAAACACTCTTAAAGTTGATCTGCTCTAGTCGGCCCGTCCCACCGGGCTGGCAGGAGCCTGAACAACAGGAGCCGCCGGAGCGTTGGGGTCGGGACCAAAAAGGTGGTCGTAGACCTTTTTTGCCACGGGGCCGGCCACACTGGAGCCGCCGCCGCCGTGTTCCACCATTACCACAACCACATAGGACTTGCCGTCTTTGGTACCCCAGGTGGTTATCCAGGCGTGGTCACGCTGGGCGTACTCCATTTCGTGGGTGCGCAGGCGGCGGTCATTGGCGGCCATCTTGAGCTTGACCACCTGGGCTGTGCCCGTCTTGCCGCCCATGTCGGCGTCTTTGCGCCCCACCACTCTGGCTGTGCCGCCACTGGCGGTTTTGCGCATGGCTTCAACAACAAAATTGAGCGTGGAGGCCTTGGCGGGTATGCGTCCCTTGGATTCTCGGCGGGCGTCGTCCAGCAACTGCGGCTTGAGCAGTTCGCCGCCGTTGAGCATGGCCGAGACAAAAACGGCCATTTGCACAGGGGTGACAAGGGTATAGCCCTGACCAATGGAGACGTTGTACGTTTCGCCACGCACCCAGGGGCGGCCAAAGCGGCGGCGCTTCCACTCCTTGGAGGGCACAAGGCCAGATTTTTCGTGCGGCAGGTCAATGCCGGTGGGGCGTCCGAAGCCGCTAGCCTTGGCAAATTCTTCCAGCTTGTCAATGCCCATACGCTCGCCCATCTGGTAAAAATAAACGTCGCATGAATTGATCAGGGCGTTCTGCATATCCTGCGCGCCGTGCCCGCCGCGCTTCCAGCAACGGAATATCTGGTTGCCCAGTTTGACCTGCCCGCTGCACTGCACGGATTCACGCGGGTTGACGCCGCGTTCAAGCAGCATGGCGGCCACCACCAGTTTCCAGACGGAGCCCGGGGGGTATACGCTCTGGATAACCCGGTTTTGCAGGGGGTAACGGCTGTTGGTGCGCAGGGCGTCCCAGTCGCGTTGGGAAATGCCCGCTGCGAAAAGGTTGTTGTCGTAGGCCGGGGAGGTGACAAGCGCGCGCAGTTTGCCTGTGTCCGGCTCCATAACGACGACGCAGCCAGCTTCGCCGCCAAGGGCGTTCCAGGCGGCTTCCTGAAGATTCCTGTCCAGCGACAGGCGTATTTCCTTGCCGCCGCGCGGCTCTTCACGCAAAAATTTGCCCAGCACGCGGGAGTGGGCGTCTACCTCAACGTCATAGAGGCCTTTGCGGCCGCGCAGTTGTTTTTCCAGCTCCAGTTCCAGCCCCTGCTTGCCCACAAGGTCGCCCATGGCAAGGGCGCTGTCTGCGGCCATTTCCTGCTCGTTGGCTTCAGCCACATAGCCAAGCACATGCGCGAAGAGGTCTTTTTCAGGGTAGCTGCGCTTGGTGCGCACCACAATTTCAAGGCCCGGCCAGGCGTATATTTCTGATTCAATGCGCGCCACGAGGTCAAAATCAATGTCAGTGATCATGAGCAGGGGTTCAAATGATTTGACCTTGAACCTGTCCTGCCGGAACTTGTCCCATATCTGGGGCAGGGGAATGCCCGACCATGCGCTGATCTGGGCAAGGGTGGCGGGGATGTCCGGGCAGTCTTCGCGTACCAGTGAAAGGCCGTAGGCGGTGCGGTTGTCGGCCAGCACCTTGCCCTGATCGTCCATAATGCGGCCGCGCGGGGCAAAAATGCGCTCGATGCGCAGGCGGTTGTTCTGGGCCTGTTGCGCAAACTCTGCGCCGCGGTGCATCTGCAGATACCAAAAGCGCACCACAAAGACGAAAAACAGCAGGCCAACCAGCACCTGCAGCAGGATGGCCCCGCCGCGCGGGGGTTGATAGCCTTCACTTTCTACCTGGATTTTGAGCCAGGAGCGGATGCCCTTGCGGGCGGGCTTTTCACCCGATCCGCGCGGGATTTTTTTAGCTTTCCGAAACATGGCCCTTCCTGTGGCGGGTTGCCACCAGTATTTTCCAGGCAACGGGTATGAAGATAGCCTGAATCAGGCTTTTATCCAGTATGTCCTGCATATTGAAAGGCAGGTCCTGCAATGGGGCCATAAGCCAGGCAACGCTATAATACGTGGCACCCAGGCAGGCCGAAAGCAGAAAAATAAAGAGAAAATTTTCTGCCTCAAACAGCCAGCGCCCCATGCGAAACAGTATTATGACGGCTAGATACCATACGATGACGCCGCCAAAGGTTCTTGTGCCCATGCCCTCTTGCAAAAGAATGAAGAGGGGCAGCAGCCAGAACATGTCTTTGTAGTCCCGTTCTTGAAGCAGAATAATAAGGCCCACCGTCATGACGTCCAGCCCCGGAACCGAAGCCTGTATGCCCACGGCCAGCGCCAGAAAGCACAGCCACCAGAGGATGTTGCGCAGGGTGCTCATGTGCCGGGGCGACCGGGCACTGGCGGCCCGTGAATTTCTTTGGGCGGCGCGCCAATATCCGGGGGCGGTGCTATGCCCGTGGGTTCCAGAAGCAGCACTTCTTCCAAGTGGTGCAGATCCACCAGTGGCGCTGCCTTGATGGCCATAAACTGGGTGTAGTCAGAAGGGGCCACGCTGAGAACCCGTGCCACGGGTATGCCCTTGGGGTATTTGCCGTCAAGGCCGGAGGTAATGAGAATTTCGCCCTCACGCACCTTGGCTGCGCGCTGCACAAAGTTCACTTCCATGGGCTGGGCAGTGCCGTGCCCGGCGAGGATGCCGGGGGCGCGGGTTTCTTGAGAGAAAATGGCGATGCGGCTGCCGGGGTCAGTGAGCAGCAGGGCGATGGCGCTGTGGGCGCTGGCCTTGAGCACACGGCCCACAAGGCCAAGATGGGTGACAATGGGGGTGCCGGGGCGCCCGCCCGTGCTGTAGCCGCGGCTGATGGTGATGCTGTCAAGCACGGCATTGGGGCCCATGCGCCCGGCCAGCACCCGCGCACCAAGGGGCCGCCAGCTCTGGTCAACCGGCAGTTGGATGAGCGAGCGCAGGCGCTTGAGTTCGGCCATGTCTTCGCCATTGGCCAGAAGGCGGGCCTCAAGCTCGTTGACGCGCTGCATGAGGGCCTCGTTTTCTTCACGAACGCCCACCAGGTCAAAATAGCGGTCCCACATGTCCTGGGCGGAATCCTGAACGCCGCGCAGCGGCTTGAGCACGGCACCGGTCAGCTCAAGGCCAATTTCGGCCGCCAGGTCGTCCAGCGCGCGCGTGCGCTGGTTCCATGAGTACATGGCCAGAAAAAGGATGAGCATGATGCCCGCAAGTATGAGAATGCGCCGCAGGGTCACAGGCAGGGGCTCCCGTTGAGCAGACCGTATAAACACGAGAGACGCCGCGCCGGAATAGGTTCTTCCAGCGCGGCGCCGTCAGCAATCCGGCATTGAAGCTGGGTGCGCGTGTATGCCGCGCAGATTAGTCGATGCACACTTCTTTGAGAATATGCAGGTTGTCCATAGCCCGTCCTGTGCCCACAACGACTGTGGACAGGGGATCGTCAACCACAGTGATGGGCAGGGAGGTTTCTTCGCGCAAAAGCTGGTCCAGCCCCTTGAGCAGCGCGCCGCCGCCCGTAAGGACGATGCCGCGGTCCACAATGTCGGCTGCCAGTTCCGGCGGGGTCTGTTCAAGGGCGATGCGCACGGCCTGCACTATGCTGTCCACCTGCTCAGAAATGGCTTTGCGCACTTCCTCGGAGGTGATGATGATGTTTTGGGGAATGCCCGTCACAAGGTCGCGGCCCTTGACCTCGATTTGCTGCTCCGGGTCAAGCGGGTAGGCCGAGGCGATCTTGATCTTGATTTCTTCAGCGGACGATTCACCGATAAGCATGTTATACTTGCGCTTGACGTGCGTCATGATGGCTTCATCCATCTTGTCGCCGCCAACACGAACCGAGCGCGAGTACACAATGCCCGAAAGGGAGATGACCGCCACTTCCGTTGTGCCGCCGCCAATGTCTACCACCATGTTGGAGGTAGGCTCCTGAATGGGCAGATCCGCGCCAATGGCCGCTGCCATAGGCTCCTCGATGAGGTACACCTCACGAGCGCCAGCAGACTGGGCCGATTCTTTAACGGCGCGCTTTTCCACCTGTGTGATGCCCGTGGGCACGCAGATCATGATGCGCGGACGCACCAGACGGCGCGAGTTGTGCACCTTGGCGATAAAGTGGCGCAACATGGCTTCGGTCACTTCAAAATCGGCGATAACGCCGTCCTTCATCGGACGGATGGCCCAAATGTTGCCGGGCGTTCTGCCGAGCATGCGCTTGGCGTCTTGCCCCACAGCGAGCACCACGTTGTTGCCGCGCTGGTCCTTTTTGACGGCCACAACGGACGGCTCGCGCAGTACGATACCGTGTCCCTTGACGTAGACGCAGGTATTGGCCGTGCCGAGGTCGATGGCCAGGTCATTGGAAAACATGCCTAATGCGAAATCCAGAATTTTGGACATTACTCTAACTTGCCTCACTGTGCTGGTATGCGTATCTTCGCTCCAAGCGAAATTGTCCGTCAAGTTCAATAAAACAACGCCCCGCGCCCGATGTGCGGATAAGGCGGAGGGCGGAAAAAATCGGTAACGTCAGACTGAAAACTGTTCTGCTAAATCGGGCGTGAAGTCAAGATGGCTGGCGCGAGGTTCAAAATCTTTGTCCCCGCCGCCATGTGGCTTTTATCGCCGTCAAGGCTTGTAATCATGCTGCGTTGGCATACTCTGGCCGTGTATTTTCGCCGTAAATACGGCACACGGGTGCAAAAAATTCCACTTGACGCCGGGGCCTCCTGCCCCAATCGCGATGGTTCGCTCTCGCGTCACGGCTGCACGTTCTGCAATGCTTCCGGGTCAGGCTCCGGCCTCGGAGAACGCGGGTTTTCTCTGGCCCGCCAATGGCAGGCCTGGTTTGAAAAATACCGCGCAACCGACGCTGACCGGGCCTTTATGGCCTACCTTCAGTCCTACTCAAACACCTACGGTCCCCCAGAACGCCTGCAACTTTTGCTCCAACAGGTGGCAGCCCTGCCCGGTTGCCTGGGCGTGGCCGTGGGCACCCGTCCAGACTGCCTCAGTCCGCAAAAGCTGGACCTTTTGGCAGCCTGTCAGTCAAGCCTGCCCATCAACAGCAGCACTGCGGGGCACTATACGCGAAATACGGGCAGAGACAATGGGTATAACGAGGGCCTCGCCGAGGTGTGGCTGGAACTTGGGCTGCAAAGCGTTCATGACGCGACACTCAAGCGTATAAACCGGGGGCACGACGCTGCCTGCGCCGCACGCGCAGTACGTGAGGCCGCAGAGCGGGGCCTTGCCGTGTGCGGACACCTTATGGCCGGGCTGCCAGGCGAAGATGAAAAAGATTTTCTTGAAAGTCTGGACTGGGCCCTCTCCCTGCCGCTGCGCGGCCTGAAACTGCATAATGTCTACGTGCCCAAGGCTACCGCCCTGGCCCGCCAGTATGAGGCCGGTTCCTACAAACCCCTGGCCCGCGACGAATATGTGGACCTGCTCTGTATGGCCCTGCCGCGCATACCGTCAGGCATGGTCATGCACCGCGTGCAAAGCGACCCGGCCCCCGGTGAATTTCTGGCTCCCGCCTTGGCAGCAGAAAAACGAGGAGTCATTACAGACCTGCGCCGCGCCATGACCGCCCGCGACCTCTGGAAGGGCAAGGCAGCCGATGTGCCAAAGGCAAGGCCAGAATGGT
>JAQVZK010000334.1 GCA_028708195.1 Desulfovibrio sp. | reverse complement strand
AGGGGCAACGGCAACCTTAGGGGCAGCGGCGGCGGTATCAGCATGCCTGTTTTGAGCCAATCTTGTTTGCCGCAAGGCTTTTGCCAGGGCCGCAGCCACCGTTCCCACGGCGAGGCCGTGGCGCAGGCCCTTGTCAGGCACATTGTGCAGATGCAGCAGCTCCATGGCCTCATCAGGCAGCAGGGCGTCCCTGTAACGCGCCAAAAGCAGGAGCTTTTCGTAGTCTTCTGGCCTGTCCATATCCAGCAGCATCAGTTTGTCCGCCACTGGTACTCTGCGTACTGGCAGCCCTTCCAGCGCACCCCGCAAGCCGTGACCACCATTGGCCTGCGCATACCGCAGCACATGGCCCAGATGGCAGGCAGGCAACAACGGCGGGTGCCCCTCTGTTCCGGCAAAGGTGGGCAAAAGAACATGCTCGGGGTCAGCCGCGTGGGCTTCAAACAAGGCCTGCACCGTCATGGGCCGCACCAGAGGTACGTCTACCGGATGCACCAGCACGGGCGCTTGGTGATGCGCCAGATCAGACGCTTGGGGCCGCGTGTTTTCGCCGTCAACCAAGGCCTTGAGCCCCGCGCAGACTGAAGAAAACATGCCGTCTTCGGGCCGGGGATTACGTACCACAGCAAGGCCGAGGCTTTGGGCCGCCGGTTCCACACTGTCAGCGTGCCAGCCTGTGACCACAGAAATATGCTCAATGCCCACGGTGCCGTAAAGGCGCACCAGGACTTCCAGCGCCGGGCATTGGCACCCCGCCTCATCCAGGGAAAAAGGCAGAAGGGCCTTGACCTTGCCCATGCGCGAGGCCTGACCCGCCGCCAGTATCAGCACACGGGCCTTCACATCCAGTCTCCCCAGTCGCCGGTAGCGCAGTGCGGGCCCATAGGGGCAGCCATACCGGTTTGATTGCCGCTGGCTGGCGTGCCGCCGCCCTTGGGCATCTGCACCACGCGAACGCGGCTACCGCAGCGTTCAAGCCTGCCGCGCACCGGGCCAAGGCGTGGCAAGGGGCTGCCACAAGCGCAGGGGGCGGATAAAATGTTGGCCACATCCCCCGTGCGGTAGCGAATAAGCGGCATGGCCTCGCGCCGCAAGGTGGTGATGACAACTTCGCCCGCTTCACCGGGCGGCAAGGGTTCATCGCCGCAAAAATCCACAATTTCCACAATCATGTCCAGAAGGCGCATGTGATAGCCATCGTAAGCGGCGCATTCCACCGCTCCGCCGTAGCCTGTTTCCGTAAGGCCGTAGTGATCGAGCACCGTACAATTCCATACGGTGGCCAGAACGTGACGCAGCACCGGGTCAAGCCGGTCTGCGCTGCTGAGCAAGCCGCAAAGCCCCGGCGGGCCGCCCTTGGGGAAATAGTGCAACAGTCCTTCGAGTTGAGCGGGCGCGGCCACAAGACAATGGGGCTGGATATCTGCCAGCCATTGGACCATATCCTGAGGCAGCGCAGTGGGTACGGTGGCGGGCGCGTGAAGAACGGCAGAGGGGCATTGACCTGAAGCGCACGGAGACAGGGCCGCTGCCAGCAGTTCCGGCGGCGGCGTACACACCTCCACCCCTTGTGGGCGCAGCGTCTGACGCAAAAGGTCTGCCACCCCATCGGGACGCTCGGCCCCCGGCAGGAGCACAGCCAGCTTTTGCTCTGGACCGACCAGTTGCGACATGCCCACGCGAAAAAAATCCATAGTGCGGGCAATATCCCCTTCAGTAAAAGCCAGCCGCTTGGGGCTACCGGTGGTACCCGAGGTGTGCAGGGTCACCATGCGCTGCACGTCACCGCGCGAGACACAAAGAAAATCCTCCCACCGGGCCAGGTCATCCGCCGTGGTAAAGGGCAGGCCCTGCAGATTTTCTGGGGTGATGCGGTTCAAGTCGCACCCGGAGAGCGCGCGGGCATAAAAAGCGCTGCGGCTTGCCGCATACTCCAGGCAATGGGCCAGCGCACGCGCGCGCGCATCGCGCAGGGCGCGCACAAAATTGCCGGCATCCGCGCCTTGCGCGCCGCACTGCTCCGCCAACCAGTTGTCCAGAGGGTTACGAAAAGCGGATGCACGGCTGGCGGCTGCAGAAGATGAAGGTGGACGCGAGGCAAGGCCAGAGGGAGGACGGGCCCGCGCGCTCATGAGGCGTCCTCCGCATAGAGCCGCGTGCCGTCCTGCGAAGTAAGGTTGTGCAGGCAAAAGGGGATCATGCGCCCGTCACGCCGCAACACATGAATGCAACAGCCCCGCACCCGCTCAAGGTCCAGGCTCAGGGCGTCCTGAAAAGCCATGGCAGACAGCGTGAACCGCCGCTCGGCCCCGGCCTGGGTCAAAAACCGGCTGAAACCGTCCGTTTCTGCGCTGGCAGGTCCAAAGTCTTGCGCTTCTGCGCCCTGGCCGGGGGCTGCGTCACCATTGCCGCGCCAGTGCAGGGCCACAAACTGCTTTGCCTTGCGCGCGCCTTCTTCTGCCAACGGCGGAGGTGAACAGCAGGGCTGCCCCGCATCTGCCAGCCACTGCAAAGTGGGCCGAGGGCCTTGCCCACTTGCGGCATTGCCGTTTCCGGTTTGCGCGGCATCAACGCGGCGGTATACGGCGCTGAAGGAACACAGTTCGTTTTCGCAGCCCGGCGGGTGCAGATGTTCGGGGCGCACAAGCTCGGGGGCCTGTTGGGTAAAGCAGGCCATAACCTCTGGCAGGGTAAGCCTTGGCGCTTCGTCCAACCGCCAGG
>JAQVZK010000333.1 GCA_028708195.1 Desulfovibrio sp. | reverse complement strand
GATGCAGCCGATTGTCGCGCGCCAGAAAGCTGTTTCAAGCGGTAGAACGCCGCCAGCTATGCAAAATTTTGATGTAACGCCCAACAACGACCAGAAAAAAGCTGCCAGCAGAATCCAGAGATAGCCGCTATTCTCAGTTTTTCTCAGTAGAAGGGGGTTTTCGATCACGTTTGATTTATGCATGATTTGCCTTGGAATTCAGCCCCAGACCTTGGAGAATAAGCCGTGCGATTTCGAGCTGACTGTCAGGCGTGGGGACATTTTCCCAGGCTGGCCCGAAAAGCCAGAACGGAACCCGCCGGGTGATCTCGGTATTGTCATTGTGGCTGTGGTCTTCATCCATACCGTGATCGCTGGTCACCAGAAATGAGTATCCTTTATTTTGCCACAGGGGCAGCCAGCGGGCCAGCAAGCCGTCAACACGGCGTGCAGCATTGCGATATTCCTGGCTGTGGACTCCGTGGCAGTGTCCTGCGTGGTCGATACCCATTGAGTGAATCAATAGAAGGTGGGGCTGAAAAGCCTGACAAAGAGCGGCTGCATCATTAAAAAGCTCGTTGTCCGGATAGTCGTCGTTACTGTAAAAAAGGCCGTGCTCAATGGGCATGCCTGGTGCGTTGGTCAAGCGATGGCCAGCCGGATCAAAGGGTGTGGTATTGCACAGTTCACTCATCCAGTAGTATGCGGCGGCGGCAGTCACAAGGCCTGCTGCCTGTGCTCTGGCAAATATGGTGGGCGCGGGGCAGGCTCTTTTATCATCATTGTGCACAATGCCGCTCTGTGCAGGCGGCAAGCCACAAAGCAAGGTTGCATAGGCCGGGCGCGAAAGCGGGGGAAGAAAGCACTCAAGCTCGGTATAGCGGGCAAGGCCCGCCTCCTCCAGCGTCTGGGGGTAAGAAAGGCACCGTCGGGCAGTTGCGGCGGTAAGGCCATCAAGTAGTACGAAAACGATACGATTCATTACCAGTCACCAGCACCGGCAGGCCGTGTGCCGAAGTTTAAAGACGGAGCCAATGCGCGTAACTGGGCAGCTGTAACCCCTTTAACCTCATAGTTTTCACGCAGCCACTTGAGATAGCTGTAAATTTTTTTGTACAAGGAGTCCGCTGCTGCCTGGTCAGGAATATTGGGCGACCCGCCGGGCAGCATTTCTGAAGAATGCCAGAAAAGGCTGAGTACGTTTCCGCCGCGGCGCAGCAGCGTTTTGGTGGCGGTTCGCATTATGGTCTGGCTATGCCATACCGGGTTGGGACTCAGGGCGCCCCAAAAGTGAAAGGAGTCTGCCATTGATTTGTTATGGGTAAATTTGTACCAGAGGCGTGCAAGAAGCGGGTGCAAGGGAAGCTGCGTGACCGGAGACTCCAGAAGGTCTGGGGCATCGTTGAGCCAGTAAGGGGTGGTAGGGGCCAAAAAATGGTCTGGTCCACCATTAAAAAGGCGTAACGGGCAGACTGAACTGTCAAAGGTTATGCCTTCTTCTGCCAGCAAGGGGCGCACGCTGGACTTCAGGTCCCAGCGACCCATGCGAAAACTGGTCAAAGGCGCGCCTTGAAAATCGCGGCCAATGTCCAGCAATGTTCTCAATCGTTGTCGGAGCAGTTCGCGCGGCAGCACATCCGTGCGGGTAGGAGGGCCATCCGTGCGTGAATTTTCTTCACACGAAAGCAGCGGAGGAGTGCTCCAGTGGTGCAAATGCGCAGCAATTTCAGCTTGGCAATTGTCTCGCATCCAGGCCAGATGCGGCCTGGCTTCATTGTTGGCAAAAACCGTATGCGCGCAAAACAGCGTCAAAGGAAAGCCAAGGTCGTGTGTTAGAGGAGCAAGGCGTGGGAGCAGGGCCACGTTGCGCACGCCGCAGTCCGAAGCAGCGTACTGTCCCGAAAAAAGCCCTTCTTCTTCCACATCCAGGCTGACAATGACGTAAAGTGGTTGGCTGATCGCCTGCTGTTTAGCGGGTGTTTGGGTCATTGGCCCATAATATGCTCAACTTCCACGTATGGCAACGCAACAGAGGGCCAATACTCAGGAAAGGCCTCTCTGTACATGGTGGCAGAGCCTCGCTTGCAAATAGATCGGGAATACATAAGTATGGGGTCAATCGTTCGTCGAGACAGGCGCAAACTGTCTTCAACGGATGTATGAGATGTGAAAGCCTCAAGGGGCTTTCATCACTATAAGGAGAATCATGCCCACCTCACCACTGCGCGTTCTTTTTTTGATGGAAGACCTCTGTTATGGTGGTACCCAGCGTCAGACCCTCGAATTGGCTCGACGTCTTGACAGGCAAAAATTTACTCCGGTCATGCTCACCCTCACTGGTCCGACTGATCTCGACGCTGCCGCCAGAGATGCAGGTATTGAATTGCACCATCTTGGAACGGGCCGCCGCGTGCCGCCAACGTTTTTTTTACGCCTTGCCGCACAGCTCAATCGGCTTGATCCCGATATTATCATGCCCTGCACAGCCTTGCCCAATATTTGGGGCCGTATCTGGCCGCGCGTCCAACGCTTTTGCGGAAAAGGGAGTAATGGCCCAAGAGTTGTGGGCACGTGTCGGGGCGGTGGGGCCCCAACGCGACAGCACGAAAAGTTTTTTTGGCGTCTGACGGATTATATGATATGCAATTCTGAGGTGTTACAAAGTATCCTGTTGGGGTTTGGTGTTCCGCGCGAGCAGCTCAGCTATATACCCAATGGCGTTGATACCGATTTTTTTGCCCCCTCTGAACCAGCCCCTTCACTTCG
>JAQVZK010000332.1 GCA_028708195.1 Desulfovibrio sp. | reverse complement strand
CCATTACCGCCTGCTTTCTGAACGCGGCATTTTTCAGCAGTTGCGGGGCGTCAAAGCCCGCGCTGCGCCACCGGGTAAACACCTCAAGGCGCGATTCACGCTGGCAAATGCTCCAGAGTAATCCCGGAAACCCCTTGCGCCATTGAAGAAAACTCGCCATGCCTGCTCCAGTTGTTGACAATAAAATTACGCTCAGACGTATTGACAGTAGAGTAGTCGCCAGCCGTGAGCAAAATTTTTTATTCTTTAGTGTGGTCTGACCACTTGAGAATATTTCACTTTATTACAGCCTGATTATGCGGAAAGTCTGCTTTTTAACGGCAAAAAAGTATACATTTTTTATTGTGGTCATACCAGAATATGATAAATAAATATTATTTTACAGTTAGTTAATGATCAAACATCTTTTTTTTGAAGGTATATTGCCAAAAAATTACGCGGCGCGCACTATAACCTTACATAAAGCTACATGAATACGTTTTGCCTGGGGGCTCTCATGATCACGCCAGCAAACGCCGAAAATCAACTTGAGCTCGCTCTGCTGCAGGGCCGCTGGACCCTGTTTGAGCGTCTGCCCGCCGAGCGCTTCCTTGCCGAAGAACTGGGGATCAGCCGGGCTACCCTGCGTACTGCCCTGAGCACGCTGGTGGGTAAAGGCATTCTTGAAACCCGCCGCAACAAGGGCACCTTTGTACGCGCCCTTCCCTGCAACACCGACGCTGCCAGCCTGGCCGACAGCATGCGTGCCATGCGCATCGTCATGCCCTCACTGCTGGCGGCGGTATCCGGTTCATTTTCTCCTTCTGTAATGCTGACGCTTGAACGGCATCTGCCTTCCATCGGCATGGCCCTTCACAGTGGCGATATGAGGCTTTTGGCGCAGCACCACCTGCGATTTTTCTCCATACTGCTGCAGGCCATAACCAATGCCCGTCTTGCGCAGGCCGGTGCGGCCACGCTGCCCGATGTGGGCGCGCTTGCCCGGCTGTTGCAGGAATGCAGCCAGGCGCGGCTTGAGGATATGTTCAAGCATCTTGCCCGCACACTTCATGGCCTGCGGCATGCAGATGCGCAAGCCTGCGCGGCTTCAGTATCGTCATATGCCTCATGTCTTTTGCAAAGCCTTGGGGAAGAAAAATGATAAATCGGCAACGACGTAACTTTTTGCGGGGGAACTGGCGCGCGGTTTCTCCGCCAAGGGAGGATGAAGATACCGAGGCCGACGTTTTCGCCTGTAACGGCGATATGTTGCCGCCGGAATTTTCACCAGCGATGCTGCGGTTTGAAGGACAGCGACTAGGGCTGCCCGTGGATACGATGAACAATGAAACACTGGCTCGAGCCGTTGCACAGGCCATGCGCATGCAGACGCGCTCCCCCGTGGAAACGGAAACCCCGCAAAGAGGAGGGTTCGATGGCTAACCACGACATTCCCTATCTTGAAGAGCGAAAACTCACCAAGCGGTGGCAAGGCCCTTGGCCCATGCTGGCCAACATGGCGGTAACACTTCTAATATTTGCCGTAACGTGGTGGATTTTTTTGGATCCCCGCGGCGTCATGCGTTTTTATACGCCCTATGTGGGCTACAATTATTGCCGTTGGTGGCTCATCATACTTATCTGGATGGCCTACATTTTTGACTTCTGGCCGTTCAAGCGCAACTGGATACGCAATGCCCACCCTCTGCAAAAGGGGATTGTGCTTTCGTTGGTGTCCGTAGGCGTGATGATACTGATGATCCACGGTTTTTTTGAGAACGTGCTCGGCAACTTTGCCTTTGCCTATTTCAGCCCGCACCAGTTGCAAAAGCTGCCCGGTCTGACCGAGTTTTATGCAACAGAATATGCGGCCCAGGCCTGCATGATGTTTGCTGTTATTGCCTCATGGATCAGCCCGGCATGGATTGTGGCGCTTGAGGGCCGCCCCTGGCAAAACGAAGCGCAGCCTGTCAGAGGTTTCAGCATATGGCTGGGCACGTTCTGCCTGAGCCTGATTATTTACTTTATGACCATGCACAACCACATGGGCATTCTGTACTATCCGTGGCAGTATTTTACGGCAATTACGCCGCCATACTGGGAATCATTTGCAGAGACGGTTTCCGCAAACTTTCATGTGGCCTGGATCATGTGCTGCACTGTTGTGGTGTGGTTTGTGGAAGGCATATGGGAGCGCTACCCCTTCTGTCTTATCAAAAGACCAGGACTGCGCCGTTTTGTAACGTTTTTTGGTATCATAGCCATTTCGGTCTCCCTGTGCTTCTTCTTCTGGTACATGCAGGAACTCGTGTGGGGCGACGCAATCCGTGGTCATCGACGTGATGCGGCTCCTGACTGGCGCTGGCTGCATGTTGGCGAAACGGCTATTTTCTTCCTTGTGCCGGCGCTATTCCTTCAGTTCTATTGCGGCAACTGGCCCAACAAGTTCTCCACACCGGTAAATGTGCTTATCCGCACCGGCCTGGTGATTCTGGGCGGCATTGCGGTTTATTGCCTGTATTACCAGTACGCCCACTTTATTCTCGGCACGCAAAAGGGCTTTTCGCACCCGCAGCAGTTCCCGATGATACCCATGATCTGGCTGATAGACATTTGGCTGATCAACTGGTGGTTCATGGACGGCTGGCCCGGCTGGAAGCGTGAATTGCGCAGCGAAGAGGAGATTGCCGCGTCCGAACAGGTCTTCGCCAGACAAAGCGCCTGGAGCCCCGCCATGCTTCCGGGACTGGCGGTAGGCGTAGTCGCAGGCGTTATTCTG
>JAQVZK010000034.1 GCA_028708195.1 Desulfovibrio sp. | reverse complement strand
TGCGCCACATCGCGCATCACAAGATCAGGGAACTGCGCCTGCATGTCCATACGCTCCAGCCCGTCGCGGCAGGAACCGCAGGCCGTGACCAAATACTTGCAGTCAAAGCCCTGCTTGGTCAGGTTGCGCAGCATGGATGCCAGATACTGGCGATTCTGGGCCATATTGTCTTCAAAGGCCGTGTCCATTCCTGCTGCCAGTACGGGGAAGCCGCAACACATGTGCCTAGGCGGCACTGCCACGGCAAAACCTGCCTTGAGCAGCAGCATTATGGAAGACACACCTATGCGGTCATAAAAGAGCGCCCCCCCGCAACCGGGAAAGTAGAGGACCAGAGGCATGCCCGGCGTTGGCTCTTCAGGGGCAAAAACAGCGCCCCTGTGCAACTTGAGGGATTCATAAAGGTTGGTATAGCCCATCTTGGGGCCGCGTCCGGAGAAAAGCGGGTTTTGCATGCGGCGCTTCCAGACTTCGGGCACAAAACCAAGAAACTTGTTTTGCATCTTCTGGCCCAGCGAGGCCACCTTGGCGGCCTTGGGTGCCCGGTGCGCAATGTCGCGGCCGAGCCACTCCAGTGCGCGCCCCTTGATGGGGTGCCCGCCCGCGCCCTCGTGTTCCAGCAGGGCACGCAGGGTCAATGCCACCTCGCCGGAGGGAATCTTGACCGGGCAGTTGGACATGCAGCGGCCACAGGCAGTGCAGTGCTCCACCAGGTCACGCATCCACTTGAGCAGGCGGTCGTCGATGCGGCCCTTGTTGACCTGCGAATAATACACGGCCTCCAAAAGCATACCCAGCACCATGTTCTTGTTGCGCGGGTGGTACTGCATGGAGCGCTCGGGATAGCACATGGAGCAGACCTGCTTGCATTTGCCGCAGCGCGTGCACACCTGAATGGACGTGAGCAGATGGATGAGCTTGTCCTTGTCCGGCAAACCGCTTTCGCGAATATCGCGGATAAGACGGTTGAAGGAGAAGGTAAAGGGGCGCACGGGCAGGTCACGGTAGACCAGCTTGGCGGGATTCATGACGTCGCGGGGGTCCACGCGTTCTTTGAAGGCCCGCAGGGCGTCCATCTTTTCTTTGCTGAAAAAGGCAATCTTGGTGATGCCAATGCCGTGCTCGCCCGAGACTTCGCCGCCCATTTCCTGACATTCGGCCATGACGCGGGCCGCGGCTTCTTCGGCTTCTTCCAGCATCTGGGCATCGTTGGAGTTCACGGGAATGTTCACATGGCAGTTGCCGTCACCGGCGTGCATGTGGCTGGCCACAACAATGCGGCTGGCGTTCATGTACTCGTGAATCTTGACAATCTTTTTGGAGAGGTGCGGATATTTTTCTTTCAGGTTTTCAAGAAAGGCATCAGCACGCCCGGCCATTTCCCTATCCGACACGTCGGCGGCAGAAATGTCACCCGACGCCGCCTTGGAGGCCTGCGAAAATTCGCGGTTAAAGTCCTTGTCTTCCATCGGATAGCCGGGCAGCCGCCCCACTTCCTGCAGGGCGTGGCGGTAGGCCCCTGCGGTGCACTCAAGGTTTATCTGCTCAAGAAAAAGCGCGAAGTCCGGGATGCGGTCCATAGGAATAACAACGTCTTCATTGAGCTTGAAGCCGGAGGTACGCTTGGCTATGGCCGAAAGCTTGTGGCGGTCCTCCCAGAAGCGTTCGCCTTCCTTGTCGTCGGCAGCCACAATGATGTCCACATTTTCCTGCTGTTCCACCACGCTGACGATGTCGCCCACGCAGGTGTCCAGCAAGTAGGCGTCGTCGCCGTCCACCTGAAGAATAATGACCGAAATGGGCGAGCCTTCGTATTTTTCAGACTTGCGCTTGTATTCGATGGCCTGAACGTACTTGGCGTTAAATTCTTCCATAGCCGAAAGGTGCGCGTAATCGCCTTCTTCGCGAATACGGTTACGCAGGGCCACCAGCTCACGCACCACCACGGCAGCCGGGTGCATTGACCGGCCAAAGAACTCCAGCACCATGACGCGACTGTACTTCGGCTTGGGGTGCAAAATAAAACAGGCTTCGGTAATAATGCCGTCAACGCCTTCTTTCTGCATACCGGGCAGCCCGCCCAGAGCCTTGTTGGTCACGTCCTTGCCAAGGCCCGGCAGGCGGATTTCATCGCCGCGCAGGTGCACCACGTTGCGCACGCCGCCGCTCACGTCCTTGACCACAAAAACCGCGGTTTCTGTGGAAAGAATCTTATGGCGCGGATGATTTTCGCGTTCGATGGTGATGATTTCGCCGGTGGGCGTCACCATGCGCCACCACAGCAGGTTGTCCAGCGTGGTACCGTATTCAAAGGCCATTGGGCCGCCGGCGTTTTCTGAAATATTGCCGCCGATGGACGAGGCCTGCTTGGAGGCCGGGTCTACAGAAAAAAGGGCCCCCGCCGCGTCAACGGCGTTTATGACAGTCTGGGTGATGGCCCCGGCCTGACAGGTAACCGTCATGTCCTTCATATCAACGGCGCCCACACGCGTCAGCCGGGTGAGGCTCACAATAAGAGTGCGCTTGCGCGCGGGCACGGCGCCGCCCGTCATGCCCGACCCACCGCCGCGAGGGATCAGGGCAAACTTCATGTCATTGGCCAGCTTCACAAGCTCGGCCACCTGCTCGGTGGTATCGGGTTCAACCACAAGCAGGGGCAGCTCCATGCGCAAGTCCGTAGCGTCGGTGGCGGATTCCACCAGCGCGCCGGGATTGGTCAAGACACACTCCGCAGGCAGTATGTCGCCCAAGGCGTCAATGAGCTTTTCTCTGAATTCCATTTCGGCCTGGTGGGCCGACCAGAACATGGTGATGCCCTCGCCAATGGCCGTGGCATAATAATGCGCCAGAGAAACGGCTTCCTTTTCAAAGCTCGCGCGCACGCTGCCGCGCACGGTGTCAGCGTCAATGAAAGGATTGTAAGCCACCAGAAAAAGTTCTTCGGCTATGGCGATGGCAAGGTTGCGCACAGATTCTGGCCATTCGGCAAAGTCATCTATATTGATGCGCAGGATACGGTTCACCACATAGTCGGGAGAAATGGAAATATGCGGACCCTTATGGGGCATGGCGGTCTAACCTCGTAGGCACTGTGGCAATCTTTTAACATGACAGAGAGATGATTTTGGGGGAAGCCCTTTTTCTACGTTCAATGCGCGCGGAAGGCAAGTGGCTGCAAAAGAACCGTATGGCGGGGCCATGTTAGCGCAATTCAAGCCATTGCCAAAAAATTTTCTCCTTTGTCAGGGGCCTGACACAAAGCTGTCTTTGACATTTAGCCGCGTGCGGCTATGCTTTTTCAGCGCATGGCATGGCAACCAATGTTTGCTCAGAGGAGTGTCACAAAATATGTTTATTGAAAAATTGCAGCCTCTTACTGACGTTTTCGACTGGTTGCAACACAGTTGGGAACGCCCGGATACCCAAAGGCGTGTGGCCTTCTTAATCCTCTGGGTCTACCTGCTGGCCCTGCTCGGCATTGAACTGAACAGACAGGGCCTGTTGCCTCCCTGGCTCACATCGGTCACGCCCACCAGCCATTTTTACGCCATCCACCTGGCTTTCACGCTCATATTGGTGCTTGAGGTTATGAGCCTCATTCTCGTTATACCAAGCTCCCTTTCACAGTCTATGGGCAAACAATTTGAGATTCTCACACTCATTCTGCTGCGCAATGCTTTCAAAGAACTGGCCCACCTGCCAGAACCCGTCAGCGTGGCCAGCGACATGATGCCTGTGTTCTTAATTGCCGTTTCAGGCGCAGGGGCCCTGCTGGTATACATGTGCCTTGGCCTGTACAAACGCATCGCCCGCAGGCACATGCACTTCATTTCTTCACCGGAACTGCGCATGCGCTATGTCATGAGCAAAAAACTTCTGGCCCTGCTGCTTTTTATCATTTTTTTGGGCGTCGCCGTGCGGGATGTCGTTCTTTTCGTTACCACAGGCAACGGCCAGAGCTTTTTTGAAACCCTGTACACGATCCTGATTTTTTCAGACATCACCCTGGTACTCATTGCACAACGCTATATGCCCGCCTTTCATGCGGTATTTCGCAATTCTGGCTTTGTTATTGGCACCCTGCTTATGCGGTTGTCACTCTCTGCATCGCCGCTATGGAGCCCGGCCATAGGACTTTTTGCTGCGGTTTTTGTGCTGGCACTCACCTGGGGCACCAACTATTTCACGCCCCTGCCCCGAACCGACCCCCCCACCAGTGACGGCCAAAAGGCCCTGCCTGAAACAACTGACTAACCCGGCGCCGTGAATGGCATGCTTGTGGAGAGAACTTTTTTGTGCGTCGGATTGCTTTGTAGGGGAGGGGCGCTTAGTGATTTGGGTTGTTTTGGATTCAGTAGGTCACGAAAAGTACCCCGCCCTGGTACCCAAATTAAATTAACGCAAGGCCCCAACCCATAATCGCAGAACTGTTGCGTTAAAAGCCGTCCCGCAGATCGGCAATGCGGCTTACCCCCTGCCTTCTATTGAAAAACTCTAGAATGACAACGCTGACAACAAAAACGCAAAGAGGCGACCCCGAAGGGTCGCCTCTTACAAATCAAGAAATGTGGAAGTATCAGGCGTTCGCCGCCTTGAGCATTTCTTCCACCATAGAAAGAGTGGGCGTTGCGCCCGCTTCAAGCCCGCAAAGGCCGCGCACGGCCAGCATAAGCATATCGAACTGCAAAGACATCTCGGCCATACCGTTATGAATTACGCAGTTATCACCACGTACAGCAAGACGGTACGCATGGCGGCTGCGCTCCTGCCCTGACGATCGTACAATATAGTACACCTGTTCGTTGGTATCAGTCACATAAAGCTTTTGACGGGTGAGCATGCCAAGTGCCTCGTCATACCACGAGCACTCAGAAAAAAGCCGGCCACGAAAACTGAAGTCGCTGCCGTTGTCGTGCTTGAGACAAATGTCTTCCATAATTTTCTGCACGTTCATTCAACCCTCCGCGTGCTCTTTCCCACCAATTAGGCGTAGGTGGGTAACGCTTGAAGAAAGCTAGCATTGCATGCAAACGGTTGTCAACAACAACAGCAAGCAAACAACAAAATCGCATGAAGAAATATTCAATGCATACTGCAACGCACTAATATATATCATTAAAATAAATAATATCTCTTGAAATAGTCTTGCGGTTAACCATACTTTTTCATAAATTCTGTCGCTGTGGGCGCGGCATGCCTGTATAGCTCCACACAAGGGCTTGCAGCGCTGCGGGGGGCTCAAAAAGCCAGAAACAAGAGCTAAAACTGGCAGGAGTTGCCTGGCAGGCAAGAGCAGCCGCACGGGCTGACGCATTGCGGTCAGCCCGTACCATGAATGATATTATGCTATATTTTAAATTACTTACGCTTCTCGCTGCGCCCTACGTTCCGCAAAGCGGGAATACGCCCGGGCCACTGGCGAGTTTGGGTCCATATCTTCAAGAAAGACCCCCCTGGCCTGTATGGGGTCTGGCACGGCGGCACGGGGAGCGCGCCAACCCATATCTTCATCCGCCAGGGGCTCACGGGCTGTCACATCAAGCCCCGGCTTGCCCATCAGCAGCGACACCTTCACCCCGCCAAAAAAGGGCTCTTCCATAAAGGCATTGACCCTTTCAAGCAATTCGGCACTCATAAGGTGCAGCTCCTGCGCCAGCATGGCGTCTTCGGCCCCTATGAGCAAAAGGTCCTTGTGGTGCCCCAGGGGACGCGCAAGTTCTGCCAGCTCCGGGCCCATAACCATGTTCCAGTTCTGCCACAAATGACTCAGACGGTTGCGGGCCTGGGCCTGACCGGGGTCCACGCCAAGCTTGGCCATGACGGACGCCAGCACTTCGCCAACGGCCACTGGTTCGGCATTTTTATTTTTTTTGCGAAATACTTTTGGAAACATGAATCGTTCCGCCAGGGCTGGCATTATCGAGCACAAAAAAGGCCCGCTTTTGCAAGGTCCGCGCAATGCGGGATCCGTTGACTATATGCAGATATATTGATATTAGCATCAACATAAGTTGATTTAGCGCAGGTAACCAATGGCACTTCAGTATTTCAAAGCTCTTTCTGACGAGACTCGGCTGCGCCTTGTGCACATATTGCTGCATTACGAGTTGTCGGTCAACGAACTGGTGCGCATTCTGGATATGGGGCAATCGCGGGTTTCACGTCACCTGAAAATTCTTACCGAGGCAGGGCTGCTCACCTCGCGCCGCGACGGCTTGTGGGTTTTCTACGCCACGCCGCGCACGGGTGAAGAACGCGACTTTCTGCTTTCTGTTACTCCCTTTGTCCATACGGACGCGGCCATGCGGGCAGATCTGAACATGGCCGCCCAGATGCTTGAAGAGCGCGCCCTCAAAACCCGCCAGTTCTTCAACGCCATTGCTGAAGACTGGGACGAGCTGAACCGCGAGGTTCTGGGCGCGTTTGACCTGCCTGACGCCGTGTGCGCGGCTGTGCCCAAAGGCTGCGGCATGGCTGTGGACCTGGGCTGCGGCACGGGAGCTGTGCTTGCGCGCATGCTGCCGCTGGCGCGCGGGGTCATCGGCGTTGACGGCTCTGCCCGTATGCTTGAAATCTGCCGCCGGCGCTTTACGCCTGAAGACATCTCGGACGACCGCGTCTCATTGCGCATTGGCGAGCTTAGCCACCTGCCCCTGCGGGACCAGGAGGCGGATTTTGCCTGCATCAACCTTGTGTTGCACCATCTTTCCGACCCGCTACACGGGCTGCGCGAAATACGCCGTATCATGGCCCCCGGCGGCCGCCTTTTTGTGGCGGATTTTCTTCGCCACAGCGACGAAACCATGCGCAACCGCTACGGCGACCGCTGGCTGGGCTTTGACGAAGACGGCCTGGCGGCTGATCTCAAGTCTGTGGGCTTCAGCACGCTGGCATGCACGCGACAGCCTGTAGACCGGGGCCTGACCCTGCTGATCCTGACGGCGGAGACCCGATAGTCTTTTTGCCGCCCGAAAAAAAGCGCGGCCGCCGCTCTCATAAATTATCAACAAATCAAATACTTCAAAGGATAGGAGACATCCATGACCAAAGCTCTTGACCTGAGTCTGGCGCACAAGGTTGCTGACATGGCCCTGGCCGATTTCGGCAAAAAAGAAATGCAGCTTTCTGAGCGGGAAGTGCCCGGGCTTATGGAATGCATCAAAAAATACGGTCCCAGCAAGCCCCTCAAGGGTCTCAAGATCACGGGTTCCCTGCACATGACCATTCAGACCGCCATGCTCATCCAGACGCTGCACGCTCTGGGTGCTGACATCCGCTGGGCCTCCTGCAACATTTTCTCCACGCAGGACCACGCCGCCGCCGCCATTGCCGACCTGGGCATGGCCAAGGTTTTTGCCTGGAAGGGCGAAACCCTCGAAGACTACTGGTGGTGCACCGAAATGGCCCTCACCTGGCCTGACGGCAGCGGCCCCGACCTTATTGTTGACGACGGCGGCGACGCTACCCTGCTCATCCACAAGGGTGTCGAGGCTGAAAACAACCCCGCTGTTCTTGACGAAAAGACCGACAACAAAGAACTGCAGTGCATCCTTGAACGCCTCAAACTGCGCCTTAAAGAAGACCCGCAGCACTGGCACAAGGTGGCTGAAAAAATGAAGGGCGTGTCGGAAGAAACCACCACCGGCGTGCACCGCCTCTATCAGCTCGAAGCCGCTGGCAAGCTGCTCTTCCCCGCCATCAACGTCAACGACGCCGTTACCAAGTCCAAGTTCGACAACCTGTACGGCTGCCGTGAATCCCTGGCTGACGGCATCAAGCGCGCCACCGACGTCATGATCGCCGGCAAGGTGGTTGTGGTTGTTGGCTACGGCGACGTGGGCAAGGGCTGCGCCCAATCCATGCGCGGCTTCGGCGCGCGCGTGCTGGTGACAGAAATCGACCCCATCTGCGCCCTTCAGGCCGCGATGGAAGGCTACGAAGTCACCACCATTGAAGACGCACTGGCCCAGGGCGACATCTACGTCACCTGCACGGGCAACTACCATGTCATCACCCGCAAGCATATGGAAGGCATGAAGGACGAAGCAATCGTGTGCAATATCGGCCATTTCGACAACGAAATCGAAATGACCTACCTTGAAAACACGCCCGGCATCACCTGCCTGAACATCAAGCCTCAGGTGGACAAGTGGACCCTCAAGTCTGGCCGTAGCATTGTTGTCCTGGCTGAAGGCCGCCTGGTTAACCTGGGCTGCGCCACAGGCCACGCCAGCTTTGTCATGTCCAACAGCTTCACCAACCAGACCCTGGCCCAGATCAAACTGGCCACCGAAAAACTCGAAAGCAAGGTCTACACCCTGCCCAAAGAACTGGACGAAGAAGTGGCCCGCCTGCACCTTGGCCGCCTCGGTGCCAAGCTGACCAAACTCTCGCAGGAGCAGGCCGACTATATCGGCGTCAATGTGGACGGCCCCTTCAAGTCCGACCACTACCGCTACTAGGCTGTAGGGAAGGGAATAAGCAGAAAGATATTCAAAATAGTGACCTTGCGCGGCTGAAAGCCGCAACAGGTGCCGGACGCCAAAAACGCTCCGCCACCTGCCCCAAATCGTCGCAAAAGAGTCTTGCTCTTTTGCGCATGCACGGGGCGGCTGCCCGCCGCGCCCCTGCGTAATGACCGAAGCTGTGCTTCGGTCATTTTTGGTTTACACATCATGTGGTTAGCCCATCATCTTCAAACGCAAAAAATCAGACCTTTTCAACGCGCTTCACCACCTACCCCAACATTGCCCACGGCCTCCATGCCGTGTATGCTGCGCCCGTGCGCGGCAGGTCTGAAAAGGTGCGCCCTTTTGCCGCAATAAGACTTTGCCAATTTTTACCTGTGCAGTTGTGCTTGTAGAACATACGCGTGTTGAGACGGTACTGTGCCCAGAAGGCGCTGCCCCTGGCCTCTGGGGGTTGGAATGCTTTCTGTAACACAAAAATAAAATTTTAGTGAGAGCGGGCGTGGGGGAGGCGACCCTTTTACAGAAAGGTTCCTCCCCCGCAACGCTTTCCAAGGAATACAATGCAAAAAGTGACCATCCATACAGACGGCTCCTGTCTTGGCAATCCTGGCCCCGGCGGCTGGGCGGCCATTCTCAAGCTGGAAGGAGAGGACTACCGCAAGGAATTTTCTGGCGGCTACAGCCTCACCACCAACAATCGCATGGAAATGCTGGCCGTCATTGAATCATTGGTTATGCTCAAGAATCCCTGCCTTGTGGATCTGTATACTGACTCGCGCTATGTCTGCGACAGCGTGAGCAAGGGATGGCTGTGGGGATGGGTGAAAAAAAACTGGGTAAAGTCGGACAAAAAACCCGTGCTCAATGTAGATCTGTGGCAGCGCATGCTGCCGCTTCTGCGCCAGCACAAGGTGACGTTTCACTGGCTTAAAGGGCACGCAGGCCACCCCGAAAACGAGCGTTGCGATATTTTAGCCCGCACCCAGGCAAGCCGCCGCGACCTGCCGCAGGATACGGGCTACAAAGCCTAACCGCCAACACGCGAACCGCAATACCGCAATACCATGCCTGTTCAACCCTCCTCCGCAGAAACAGCGTTTTCCTTGGCCTCGCTCTGGCATGCGCTGGGCTGGCCGCTCTTGCGCCTGCTTATGGGCATGGCCGCCGGCCTGCTCATAGCCAACGTGCTTGAGGCCCTGCGCTGGACGCGCCATCTGGCCCGTCTGGCGGCACCTTTGGCCCGTGTGGCCCATTTGCGCGAGGTGGCGGGGGCCAGCTTTTCACTGGCCTTTGTGTCTCCCGCAGCGGCCAACGGCCTTTTGTCCGACAGCCACAACATGGGCGAACTTTCTGGCAAAGAGCTTATGCTGGCAAATCTTTTCAACAGTTTGCCCGCATATATGGTGCACACGCCCACCATCTTTCTGCTGACCTGGCCCGTGCTTGGCATGCCCGCTGTGGTCTATGTGGGGCTTACCCTCATGGCCGCCGTGGGGCGCACCGCCTTTACCGTGGTACTGGCGCGGCGCATACTGCCGCCGCCGCCACCGGGCTGCATTGCCTGCAAGGCCGACAGTAATGAGCGCACCAACTGGAACGCCGCCCTGCGCAAGGCCTGGAAGCGCTTCACGCGCCGCCTGCCCAAGCTTGTGTACTTTACCGCGCCCATCTACGTGCTTATGTATCTTTTGCAGCAGTTCGGTTATTTCGCTCTGGCCGAGCAGTGGTTTGCCGAGCACATGTCTTGGCTTTCCTTCTTGAAGCCGCAGGCAATGGGCATTATTGTGCTGCATCTGGCTGCGGAGCTTGGCGCGGCCCTGGGTGCTGCGGGCAGTGTGTTGCAAACGGGCGGCCTTTCGGCACGCGATGTTGTACTGGCGCTTATGGTGGGCAATATTTTGTCCACGCCCATGCGCGGCATACGCCACCAGTTGCCCTCGTACTCCGGCTTTTTTCGCCCGGCACTGGCGCTGCGCCTCATTCTGGCAAATCAGGGACTGCGCGCGGCCAGCATGACGGTTGTAACCATTATCTATTACTACGCCAGCGCCTAGCTGAAGCGGCGTACACGCGACCACCGGAACAGCCCGGCAGAGACAGCCCATGAGCGAGCAAATGGATATTGCAGAGGTGCAGGAAAATTTTGGCATGGGCGTTATTTGCGCCCAGCAGGTGTTGAGCCATTTTTCTGAAAAATTCGGCCTGCCCTACGAAGACGCTTTGCGCATCGCCTCCTGTTTTGGTTCGGGCATGGGGCAGGCAGGCACATGCGGCTGCGTTACCGGAGCGCTTATGGTCATTGGCCTTGCCCACGGCCCGGCCGGAGCGTGTAGCCGTGAGCAGAAGCAGGCTCTGTACGCCCGCCGCGACGCCTTTATGGCGGCCTTTGCCCAGGCTCACGGCAGCCTTGAATGCCGCGGCATTTTGGGCCATGACCTTACGGTTCCGCAAGCCCGCGCGCTTATACTTGAAAAAAAGCTGTTCACCACAGTGTGCGTTCCTATGATTTGCGAAACCTGCGCACTGCTGGAAGAATATTTATAGCCACTGCGCCACAAGGAGACCCCCATGACGGAAACGTCCACTACCCCGCAAGAAGATCAGTTGCACCTCCGCCGCGCTCCGGTGGAAATTCCCGCCCACTGCCAGGTAATCAAGCCTGAACACACGGGCGCGCGCATTGTTGTGCTGTTGCAGCCCGAGGAAAAACACCTCTCTTTGCCCAGGCCCAAAACGTCGCGGCAGTTGCTTGCAGCGCTGGGACTGGCTGAAGAAACGGCCCTGGTGGCCCGTAGCGGCCAGTTGCTTACCCCTGACAGGCACATCTGGCCGGACGACGAAGTTCTTGTTCGAAAAGTGGCCTCCTCCGGCTAGTCGGCGGGCGCGTCAGATTTCTGTCTTTTGGCTGTGTGACGCTGTTTTTATGGAGCCTTTGTAACAGACATTGAAAAATAGTCTGTTACCCCGGCAAACTGCCGCCAGGGCCAACGTA
>JAQVZK010000331.1 GCA_028708195.1 Desulfovibrio sp. | reverse complement strand
GGCAAGCTTTTCAAGGCGGAATTCAAACGCAGGCAGGAGCCTTTGGCGCTTTTTGTCAGCCGCATGCCCTTTGGCGCGGGTTGGCAGGCACCAGTGGCAGGGCGCTACCGCCTGCCGTAAGGGAGTTTTTGTGGCACTTTTTGGCTGAGGCAAAAAATGCCCACGGGACTGCGCAAGGAAGAGTTTTTACCGGGGCTGCGTGTCCCATGCTGCATCGCCGGAATAAAACTGATGGACCGGCACGGCCGGAGCGGCAGCCTGTGTAACGTCAGTCTGTGCAAGGGTTGCCCGTGTAACCGGCAGGCTGGGCAAGGATTACCGGGGGCCACGATATTTATCTGGTTGCAAGGGGTTTGCAACGGTCAAGCTGGCCTCAGAATAACGGCGGCCTGCCTGGGCTTGGGCCCCCGAGGGGTTTTTTTCTTGAAGACGGCAGCGGGCTGGGGTAAGAGCAGTGTGTTGGATAACAAGAACGAGTGGAGGATGATATGGTGGAAGCACCGGAGAAAAATCTGGCCCTGGACATTGTGCGTATTACCGAAGCGGCGGCCCTGGCATCGGCCCGCTGGCTTGGGCGCGGAGACAAGGAGGCCGGAGACGGCGCTGCCGTTGACGCCATGCGTATCAGCTTTGCCACTCTTCATATTGACGGGCTTGTGGTCATCGGCGAGGGCGAAAAAGACAATGCCCCCATGCTGTTTAATGGCGAAAAAGTTGGCATGGGTGTGGGCCCCCGCCTTGATGTGGCCGTTGACCCGGTGGAAGGCACAAACCTTTTGGCCTATGGGCGCCCCAACGCCATTTCTGTGGTGGGCGTGGCCCCCAAGGACAGCATGTTTAATCCCGGCCCCAGTTTTTACATGCAAAAGCTGGTGGTGCCCCGTGAGGCGCGTGATGTCATTGACCTCGACGCGCCCGTCAAGGTGAACCTTTTGAACGTGGCCAAAGCTATGGGCAAGAGCGTGCAAGACCTGGTGGTCTTTGTGCTCGACAAGCCCCGGCACGAAAAACTTATAAGCGAAATCCGCCAGGCGGGTGCGCGCATACAGCTCCAGACAGACGGTGACGTGGCTGGCGGCCTTATGGCCGTAGACCCGCGTTCTGAAGTGGATATCATGATGGGCACGGGCGGCACCCCTGAGGGCGTGCTGGCGGCCTGCGCCATCAAGGGCATGGGCGGGCAGATTCTGGCCCGGCTTGATCCCCAGTCCTATGTGGAAAAGGAAGCCATCAACGAGGCAGGCATCGACGTGCGTGAAGTGCTCACCGTCAATGACCTTGTGCGCAGTGATGACTGCTTTTTCGCCGCCACCGGCATTTCTGGCGGTGATTTTCTGCGCGGTGTGCGCTACAGTTCAAGATACGCCGTGACGCATTCTCTGGTTTTACGTGGTAAAACAGGTACGTTGCGGTATGTGGAGTCTTACCATAATATGGACAGACTCTCGAAATTCAGCGCGGTTCGGTATTGAATGAATACTCTGTTGTCGAATATTCGGGCGCTCACGGGTCCTATGGCATCACTGACCACTAAATTTCAGGCGCGGGCAGCGTGCGCTGCCACGCGTGTGCTTTTGGCGGGGGTGGCCGTCCTGTGCCTGACCCTGGCCTCCGGTTTGCCTGGCGAGGTTTTTTCCGGGCAGGCTATGGCGGCTGCGAGCCAAAGCAAAAAGCAGGCCCCAACAAAGCCCTCGACGGTTTATGAAAAACAGCCTCCTGTCACGGATAAGGAGCTGTTAAGCTTTCTTGATGTTCTGCCGCATTTTCGCTCCTGGGCCAAGGCTAACAATGAAGAGGCCCACCCCACCCTGAATAACGGCAAGGCCGATTTCAAGTATTCGCCCACGGCAGCCGCCTGGGTGCAGCAGCAAGGCTGGAATCCGGTGCGCTTTTTCTGTGTTATGGGCCGTATGGCCGCCGCTTTGGCCATTGTTGAAGAAGGCAATGATATGAACGGCGTGCGTTCCAAGGATATGCCCGAAGTAACCGAGGGCGAACTGGCTTTGGCCCGACGCCACCTGGGCACCATGCTCAAGGTCAGTGGCGATGTGCCGCCCATAAGCCGTTAGCCCAGATCGCATTACGCCGTGCGCATGCCACAAGCGTGGTATGCGCACGGGCATAACGCACAGTATACGAAAAACAGCCCGCAATGTAACTGCGGGCTGTTTGAATGTTTTGAATGATCTCGCGCCATGTTACAGTATTTTTCTGCTGCAAAACCTTATTGTTGTGCACTCTGCACAGCACAAACTCTGCAAAGGCGGTTGCCCATGTCAACCAGGCGATATGCCTTCAGTTGGGATTTTGTCGGTGATATTAATAATGGCCGGCCTAATCTTGGCAACAATGCGCGCATTGAAGTGTATCGGCTTTTTCAGTACACCATGCGCGATATTATTGAAAAGCGCTACGGTACTGCTGCATCTGAAGATATAATGCGTGAAAGTGGAAAACTTGCGGGGCGCAAATTTTGTGAAAGATTTGTTGGCCGCCGTGAAAAACTTGATGATTTTGTGGCAGCCACGCAGAAAGCCTTGCTGGACTTTGGCATAGGGATTTTGCAGGTAGAAAGCGCCAACTATGAAACGTCTCACTTTACCCTGACCGTGGCTGAAGATTTGGACTGCTCCGGCCTGCCGGATATGGAATATACGGTCTGCCACTATGACGAGGGTTTTTTGGCGGGGGTGCTTTATACCCAGACAGGCGTGGATTTTGACGTGCGCGAGATCGACTGCTGGTGCACGGGTGACCGCACGTGCCGGT
>JAQVZK010000330.1 GCA_028708195.1 Desulfovibrio sp. | reverse complement strand
CCGGAAGCCTTTGCCACTTTTGCATGCTGCGCACAGCATCCTTTTAGATCGCGTAACGGCCTTGTATGCAGCACAAGCGGATGCGCCCCCGCATCAAGAAGATAGCGGGCCAGGCAGGCCGCATCACCGCCGTTATTGCCGCTGCCCATAATCAGCCAGACGGACTTGCCAGCAAGGCCTGCACAGTGATGGCGCATGACGTCAAATGCGGCCTTGGCGGCATTTTCCATTAGCAGCATCTCCGGCAGGCCAAGGGCCTTGGCAGCCTGGTCCCATGCGCGAATTTCCTCCGGGAAAGGCAGGGGAGGCAGTTGAAACTGCCATATATGTTCGGCAAAGCCAGCCATTATGCCTCCAGAATCACCACAGCCACAGCCGAGGCCCGGTCATGACTGATAGAGACGTGACAGCGGGTTACCCCCATACTGTCGGCCCGTTCACGTGCTGCGCCATGCAAAACCAGTTGTGGCTTGCCGTCAGGGCCAGAAACCGCTTCAATCTGACAGGGCCCTATGCCCTGGCTGAACCCGGTGCCCAGTGCCTTGACTGCGGCTTCTTTAACCGCAAAGCGCCCGGCCACATAGTTGACTGGCTGACCAGGAAGGTGCGCCAACTCAGCAGCACCAAGAATTTTTTGACCAAAACGCAGGCCAAAGCGAGCAATGTTTTTTTCTATGCGCGCAAGGTCAACAATATCTATGCCCAACCCGACTATCATTATTTATTACCACCGCTCGCAAAAGTGCGTATGACAGGGGTTTCCCCCTGTAAGTGTTGGTTGCCCAATGAAAAGAAATATCGTATAGGGCTGCCATTCGATGAACTATTTTGACCCGTTCCTAGCCGTAACGTCAAGTGCGCGGCCTGTCTTGAACATAGGGAGATGTACATATGAAACTTTGCATTATCGGCACCGGCTATGTTGGCCTGGTCAGCGCCACCTGCTTTGCAGAAATGGGCAATACTGTCACCTGCGTTGATGTTAACCCTGCCGTGGTGGACAAACTGAATGCAGGTTCTGTACATATTTTTGAGCCTGGCCTTGAACCTATGGTGCGTCACAGCCGCGCCGACGGTCGGCTGACGTTTACAACCAGACTTGAGGATGGCATCGCGCAGGCCGATTGCGCTTTTATTTGTGTGGGCACGCCACCCCAGCCTGACGGCTCATGCGACCTGAATTTTGTGCGTCAGGTGGCAAGCGAGATCGGCCAGTATATGCAGAAAGACATGGTTGTGGTGGACAAATCCACCGTGCCCGTGGGTACGGCTGATGAAGTGCGCGGCCTTATTGAAAAAGAGCTGACCAAGCGCGGCGTGAACCTGCGCGTTGATGTGGTTTCAAACCCTGAATTCCTCAAAGAGGGAGACGCTATTTCCGACTTCATGAAGCCTGACCGCGTGGTTATTGGCACTGATTCGGAGAAAGCCGCTGCCCTCATGCGCGAGCTGTACTCTCCCTTTGCCCGCAACCGTGACAAAATTATTGTTATGGGCGTGCGCAGCGCAGAAATGACAAAGTATGCCGCCAACTGCATGCTGGCGACCAAAATTTCTTTCATCAACGAAATTGCCACCATTTGTGAACGCGTTGGCGCTGACGTGCGCGATGTACGCACAGGCATCGGTTCAGATTCGCGCATCGGCTACCAGTTCATCTATCCTGGCGTGGGCTACGGTGGATCGTGCTTTCCCAAGGATGTGAAGGCTCTTATCCGCACTGCTGAAGATGCGGGAGTAAGCCCTGAACTGCTCAATGCGGTGGAAGCTGTGAACGCTCGCCAGAAAAAACATATGGCGGGCCGCGTTGAAGGCTACTTTGCACCCCAGGGTGGTGTGGCCGGTAAGACCCTGGCCATGTGGGGCCTGGCTTTCAAGGCCAACACCGACGACATGCGCGAAGCCGCGGCCATTACCATTATTAATGAACTGGCGTCCAAGGGAATGAAAATACGGGCATTTGATCCCGTTGCCGCTGGCAATGCGCGCGCAATCTTTGCGGACAACAAGCTGGTTGAAATTGTGGATGACCAGTATGAAGCCTGTGAAGGGGCCCAGGGGCTGATGGTTGTGACAGAGTGGAACCAGTTCCGTAACCCCGACTTTGCACGGGTACGCAGCCTTTTGACGGCACCACTGCTTTTTGATGGCCGCAATTTGTATTCACCCTCATCTATGGCCAGTCACGGCTTCGCCTACTTCTGCATTGGCAGGGCAAACGGCTAAGAATTTTTATTTTTAAATGCTTTGTGGGGGAAAGACCCTTTTGCAAAAGGGTCTCCTCCCCACGCCCTTCCCCCTAAAACCCTTACTTTTATTTCGGTGAGCTTCAGGGGGCCTCGCACTCCGCAGCGGGGTTGCCGGTACAGCGCCTTCAGGTATGCCCAAGCCTCGAAGGCAAGCTGTTTCAGCCTGGCAAAAGTATGGCAACTTGCAACTTTGAGTAATTCAAGGGGCTGAACCGCAATGGTCAGCCCTTTTGTAGTTATAGTATCATAACGCTGCCGAGGCGCGCAGCGGATTTGTTTTTGCCCTTTGCTGCCGGATTGCACGCCAGGCATTGCTGGAGTATATTGCAAACATGCGCAAGACCATTACCCCCCCCATTGAAAGCAGCCTGCACACGGGTATTTTCCCCGATACCGAGGGCGATCTTCACAAGCAGCAACTCAAGCTGCTTTTCGATCTTGCCCAACTTATGAATACCACTACGAACCTTGCGCAGGCATTGAACAAGGCGCTTTCGCTTATGGCGGATCAGCTCCATATGAT
>JAQVZK010000329.1 GCA_028708195.1 Desulfovibrio sp. | reverse complement strand
GGGCCAGACCCAGCAGGGGGAGGCCAACCTTGGCGTAGTCCTTTGATGTGTAGCCGCCGGGATCACGCACAAGCAAATGCACCGCTGACCCGAGGGGGGACACAAAAACGGCGGAGCAGGCTATGGCTACTGTCATGGCGCAGGCCTGCGGGCTTATGCCGAGCTTCAGGCCGATATCCACCGCCATTGGTGCCACAAGAATCGCCACCGCCGAGCCGGACAGAAAAAATCCCAGTATGGCGGCCAGAAGAAAAAGGCTTGCCAGAATGGAGAAAGGGCCACTGCCAGCCAGAACGCTGATAACGCCGTCCGAGGCCAGCGAAAGCACGCCTGTTTTCTGCAATGCCAGAACAAGAGGCAAAATACCTGCAAGCATCACGATGGTCTGCCAGTCCACCACCTCATAGATGGACGTTTTGGGAACGCAATGCACGAGCACCAGCGCTGCCGTGGCAGCCAGAATGGCCGTTGCAGGCGGCAGCAGGCCAGAAGCCATAAGCGCCACCATAGCGCCCATAATGACAAGGGTTATTTTTTCTTTTTGCGGGGCAGGGATAACTTCTTTGTAGTCCTGCGGCAGGGTGAGCAGCAGGTACTGGCTCTTGTTGCGTTCCATACGCAAAATGTCGGCCCACGCGCCGCAGACCAGCAGCACATCGCCAAACTTGAGGGGAATATCCGCCAAGTCCTCCGTCAGGGTTTTGCCCTTGCGGCGTATGCCCAGCACCATGCTCTGAAACGTCGTCTGAAAAAGGGTTTCTTTCAGGGATTTGCCAATAAGCGAAGACTCGGGATTAAGCATCACCTCTGCAAGCCCCACCACCTGAAAAAAGCTCCTTCTTCTTGAGGCGGAGGCAGAGATTTTTTCCAGAGAAAAGACCTCAATAAAGGCTTCCAGTTGTGACTCCGTACCAATGAGCATGAGCAGGTCGCCCGCCTCCAGCACCATCTCGGGCTTGGCGGCTGAAATAACCCGTTTTCTGCCGTGTTCTGTGCTTTCCACCGCCAGCAGGGTTATGCCATAGCGCGTGCCGAGCTGCATGCGCGCAACACTGCGGTCCACAATGTCGGAGCCCTCTGGAATGCGCAGAAGATACAAGCGCTTGTTGATTTCGTGATGGTGCAGCAGGTCATCAATGGAAAGACCCTTTTTATGCTCGACGCGCGAATCTCTGGCTGCCAGCATGTTCTGGCCAAACAGCAGCATAAAGCCGATCGCCAGCACAAGAATAAGCACGCCAAAAGGGGTAAAACTAAAAAATTCCAGTGTTTCTACACCGCGTTCTCGCAGGATGCCGTTAACGATGATGTTCGGTGTGGTGGCCACCAGCGTCATCATGCCACTGATAAGAGCGGCGATGGCAAGCGGCATGAGCAGGCGCTTGGGATTGATGTGGGTTTTTTCTGCTACGGAAAGCGTGATGGGAATAAATATGGCGGCTGTGGCGGTGGAGCTCATGAACGCACCCACAGAAGCCGCTGCCGCCATAATCATTGTTAAGAGACGCGTTTCGTTTCTGCCGCCCCGCCGGATAATGGCGTCGCCCACACGCTGGGCAATGCCGGTGTGTATGATGGCCTTGCCTACGATGAACATACAGCTGATGATGATGACCGTGGTGCTGGAAAACCCCGAAAGCGATTCCTCTATAGTGAGCACGCCGCTGAGCGTCAGTGCCAGAATAACAAGTATGCCCACCACGTCATTACGAAAAATTTCTGTGACAAGCAAAATGACAGCACCCGCAAGTATCATGAGCGTGGCGGCCATGTCATATGTAAGCATAAAAAATCCCCACAGCCGAAAAGTTGTACGCAGTGGCCTTTGGCTGGCAGACATGCCCTTGTGGGCTGATCATAATAATCGTGGTATCTGGCATGAGGCAATGCGCCATGAAAATGATATGCAAACTAAGGCAGCTTTGTCAGCTTTCACCAAAATGAGATTAAATACAAGCCTGTCAGGGGAAGCGCTGCGGGCACATCACCCCTCGCACAGACAACTTCATGCTTTTCCACTGCGCGCGAGCCCCCCCCAAAGCATTTCCCCCCGCACAAAGCAATGCAAGGCACAACACTACATCTCAAAAAGCCCGCCTGAAGGTATGTGGAGGCGGGCTTCAAGCAGATTTCTGGTCGGGCTTCAGCGTGTTTGTGCCGGGCTCTCTGCGGCAAGAAGCTGATCCAGTAACAGGCCGATGCCATTGCGCAAGTCTTGCCGGTTTTCTTTTGGGTAGGTTGTGCGGTTCAGGAGGGTCAATATCACAGCCGACCCCATGAGCAGAGAATACGCAACATCGGTCTTTGGGCCCATATGGGCACCACCCAGGCGCTCACTGAGTACTTGGCGTTTTTGCTCAAAAAAATCGGAGATGACGTCGGTAACTTCCGGGTCAAGCGCGGAAAAAAGAATAATCCGAAACTCTTCCATCCATATGGTATGTTCTTCTGCGAGTATGATGCTGTCCAAAGCCTGGTCCAGGCTGTCCCTAACGCTCGTTCCTGGGGCTTTGGCAAGCTCGGTCAAAGAATTTACCACAGCTGTGAACAGTTTTTTTTTGGAGCCAAAGTATCGGTTGATAAGGGTGGCGTTCACCCCCGCCCTTGCCGCAATTTCTCTCGTACCCACTCTTTCGTAATTGTTTTGGGCAAAAAGACTCCGTGCGGCAACCAAAATTAGCTGGCGAGTGTATGCCGCATTGCGGCCCTGCTTACCCTGTTCCGCCACTGAGTACTGCTCAGGAGGCATGGCGGCTATAGGGGCGTTGCCGTCAT
>JAQVZK010000328.1 GCA_028708195.1 Desulfovibrio sp. | reverse complement strand
CCTTATTGATGAAGTGCTCACGCCGGACTCTTCGCGCTTTTGGCCCGCCAACCAGTACAAACCCGGCCAGGGGCAGCCCAGCTTTGACAAACAGTATTTGCGCGACTGGCTGAAAAAGCAGCCCTGGAACATGCAGCCGCCGCCACCGCCGCTGCCCGAAGAAATCATTGCGGCCACGGCGAACAAATACCAAGAAGCCTACGAAATTCTTACAAAATAAATTTGTGGTTGCCGCGCCGCCCTCACACGTGGCGGCGCGGCGGCAAACAGGCCCTGGTTTCGCGCAGAGCCATCGTTATGCGCGCGCAAAAAGGCCGCCGCCATATGCTGTATAGTACCGTAATATGGCCGTTTGAGGCACACTCCAAGGGTGCCGCCATAAAAATACATTTGGCGTGCTGTCGTGACGGTTAACCTGTAAACAACCGCATCACACACATCCGGAACGTATAGCGGACATTTGCACCGCAACTGCGCGTCCGCCACAGTATTTACTACAACCGCCCCGCCTACGGGCGAGAAGCGGCAAAAACAACCTTATGCGGGCCACGGCTGGCCTGCATTCTCCTTAGGAGGACCCATGCTGTTGCAAGGAAAGAAAGCCCTTATAATGGGGTTAGCTAACAATAGAAGCATCGCGTACGGCATTGCTGCCGCCCTCAAGGCCCAAGGCGCGCGCCTTGCCTTCAACTATGTGGGCGACGCCATTAAAAAGCGTGTGGAGCCTCTGAGTAAGGAACTGGACGGAGAATTCACGTTCCAGTGCGACGTCTGTGATGACGCGCAGATTGATGACGCCGCAGCCATTGTTAAAGAAAAATGGGGCGACCTGGATATTTTGGTGCATTCCGTGGCATTTGCCAACCGGGATGACCTCACTGGCCGCTTTGTGGACACATCGCGCGACGGCTTCAAGCTTGCGCTTGACGTTTCGGCCTATTCCCTTACCGGTCTGTGCCGCGCTTTTGAACCGCTGCTTACTGAAAACGCCTCTGTGCTCACCATGACCTATCATGGCTCCACACAGATTATCCCCGGCTACAACGTCATGGGCGTTGCCAAGGCCGCGCTGGAAGCCTCTGTGCGCTATCTGGCGTATGACCTGGGCCCCAAGGGCATACGCGTCAACGCCATCAGCGCTGGCCCCATCAAGACACTGGCTGCTTCCGCCGTGTCCAGCCTCAAGGACATTTTCAACATGGTGGAGGGCAACTCGCCGTTGCGCCGCAATGTGACCACCCTTGATGTTGGTGGAGTGGCGACCTTTCTGGCTTCTGATCTTGCCCACGCCGTGACGGGGCAGGTCATCTATGTGGACAGCGGTTTCAGCAAGGTGGGCGCTAGCGCCTAAGGAAGAAGAATTATGGGCAATCTGACGCTCAACGCACTGGCCATCACCCTGGTGTCAGCCTTGGCGCTCTGGATTTTTTACCGCTCGGCCAAGATCGAAAAGAGACGGTCGGATAAAGATCGGGCGGATAAAGAACAGGTAGAAAAAGAGCGCAAAAAAAATGATACCCCAAAGCAGGATTAAGCTATGCTGACAAAAATCTTGCTGACTGTGGCTGTTGTGGCAGGCCTCTTCTGGATGCTGGTCAAAACTGGCGGTGGTATCTGCTGAATGGGCTTTCGCTTGCCACCCCTCCGGCGGAGGAAAGAAAAAAAGAGCGAGAGCAAAAAAGCTTTGCCCAAGGAAGACTCTTCGGGCAAGTAACAAATGATTGAGCGGAATTAGCACATAATTTTACCATTTTTTTCTTGCGTTCTCCGTGTATATGCCATATACAGGTTCGGCTTTGCACGACGAAGCAATGCGGAGAGGTGTCCGAGCTGGTCTAAGGAGCACGATTGGAAATCGTGTGTACGTTAATAGCGTACCGAGAGTTCGAATCTCTCCCTCTCCGCCATATTTCAAGGGGTTACTGGAAAACAGTAGCCCCTTTTTCTTTTGGGTTTTCTTCGCTATCCGTGATTCTATTCGTGATGGCCTCAAACGCATCAGGCGTACCTTGCCCATGTATAAAAGGCGGATATGGACTTTGGCGTACGTTGCCCGAAAGCCGTCAAAATTTTATTTTCTAACCCACTGTAAATACACAATGTGCCACACTTGCTTTTAATTGGCATTTCTTGCATAGATAAATCAAGCTCTAGAGCATCCTCATATACATAAGAAGGAGGATTCGACTATGTGCAAGAACATCTCCCAAGATGAGGAAAGTCCGCCCTGCTAGTTTTGTTTGCTGAGCACCATGCTTGGCGAACAACGCCACTGAGAAGCACGACATGCCTAAGCTGATGTAGCTATGGCTTTACCCCACAAAAATGGGAAGTATTCAAGGAAGGGCCGAGGAAACTCGGCCTTTTCGTGTTCATGATGTAATTGCCCGGCAGGGTTGAGCTGGGACGAGGGGCAGCTACCCGGCTTCCTTGGCAGCCCTCAGTGTACCAAAAGAGAACCACCCTTTGCGACGGCAAACATAAAAGGCCCGCGACAGTTGTCACGGGCCTTTTTTCGTAATGTAAAAAACAACGATGGTGGCTACTTCTTTTCATTGAGCCGCGCGCGGGTTCGCAGTGCCACGCGCCACATCCACGAAAGCACCAACCCCACCACTATGCCAACGAAGGCATAGGTATTGCGTGCGGTATTTGGTGCGGCGTTGGCCCACCAGTCGGCAGAATGGCTCCAGGCCGTGTGGTACAGGGTCCAGACAAGGCCGCCAGCAAGCACAAGTACGGCAAAAGCGCAGCACAGCCAGAACAGGGGTATGGGTTCCTGCC
>JAQVZK010000327.1 GCA_028708195.1 Desulfovibrio sp. | reverse complement strand
GTCATAGTGCCGGTTGCCATAGACGGCCAAAACCACAGCCCGCGCCCCCCCGCCGTCAAACCGGGACAAAAAACCCTCAAGCAGGCGGGGCACACGCCCGGCATATACAGGAAAGGTAAAAAGAAAAACATCTTCACTGGTGCAGCGCAGATCTTTTTTGCGGCCTTGCGGAAAGGTCAGGTCATGCTCGCAAAGTTCTTTGCCAAGCACCTGAGACAAAGGCCAGGCCACAGCGCGGGCAATGGTTTTACTGCTGCCGGTGGGGCTGAAAAATACTGTATGCAGGGTGCCACTCATGCGAACCTCCCTTATTAGAACAATTTGTGGATGAAATGAGTCAATTGTTCCGCAAGGATTTGCGTGCAAATTCTTGCCGCTAAAGAGGCGTAGGCGAGCTTTGCCCGCCGTAACGCGACTATTTCAATTGCAAAATACTCCAGGTGGTTGCGTGACCCGGTGGCCGTCAAGCAAAAGGGCCGGAAATCCGGCCCCGTTCAAGTCATAACATAATACCAAAGCGTGCTTTACCAGCCGCTGCCCTTGCTTTGCTCGTGGCCTACGATGCCACCAGCCAGCGCGCCGATGCCAGCACCGGCAAGAGCACCCCAGCCTGCGGCACCGCCAGAAATGGCAGCAATACCAGCACCGCCCAGAGCACCAAGAGCCGCGCCACTAGCAACACCCTGCTGGGTCTTGCTCATGTTTGTGCAGCCGATGCCACTGGTGAACATGACGGCCAACAGGCCAATAATCAAAGCTTTTTTCATAAGGATCCTCCTGAAAAGTCCTGTCATCGCGTTGAAAGGCAAATGCCCTACTTCGCGGCAAGACGCGGGGCAATCAGTTGATACCAAATAACACTCATGACAGGGCTGTCAAGCTTGTCAGGATTGGCCGCATACCATTGGTCCACCATCCTGATGATTTCCACGCGCTTAACGTCCTTGAAAGCCTTCATCCAACCCTTTTCAAAGGGCGACAGGGTGCAGGTGGGCTTTTTGCCGTTTTTGGCGGCTTTTTCCGTAAGTTTGGCATTAACAAAGTATTCTACGGCAATGGCAGATTCTACTCCAAGAAGAAAAGCTGCCTTATCGGTGTCATCCGTTTTTTGCCACACGGTACCCGTAATCTGCTCAACCGGGTTATTCTGAACAACATTGCCGAAAGCGGTGGATTCTGCCGCACGAACGGGAGCGTAGGCCAGAACCAGCGCCAGAACCAGCGCAAGGCTCAAAACTGACTTTTTCACACGAGGCTCCTTGCTGTTTGCAGATACGCCGACGTAACCCGACGGAATATCCTCATACCAGAAAATAAAAAGCGCTAATCGCTATCAGTGCTTGCCACAGTCTAGCCATAAGAAGACGTGCATATCAAGTCTTTTCCGACTAATCAGGCTCCGGCGGCATCGCCCACGAGCTTTCTGAAGCGGTTAAACAGGTATTCTCCGTCGTGCGGCCCTGCGGCGGCTTCGGGGTGATATTGCAGGCTCATGACGGGCAGGGTCTTGTGACGCAGGCCTTCGAGTGTATGGTCATTGAGATTTATGTGGGTAGCTTCCACATCATCCAGTCCGTCAAGAACCACGTGGAACCCGTGGTTTTGCGAGGATATTTCAATGCGGCCCGTGGTCAGGTCCTTGACCGGATGGTTGCAGCCGTGGTGCCCGAACTTGAGCTTGTCGGTGCTGCCACCAAGCGCATGGCCAATGAGCTGATGCCCAAGGCAAATGCCCGTCACAGGAAAACTTTGAATCAGTTCACGCACCAGGGCAATTTCGCTGGTAAGCGTAGCCGGGTCGCCGGGGCCGTTGGACAGAAAAACCCCCTTGGCGCCACTGTTTTTGGCCTGCGCAACATTGAAGTCTGGCGGCACAATCAGCGGTTCAAAGCCCGCTTCACACAAACGGCGTAAAATATTCCATTTGATACCGTAGTCATAGACCAGAAGCGGCAGCCCGGTGCCACGCCATGCGTAACTACCGTCTTCAGCTATTGGCGCGTCCTGGACGCTGTTATCATACCATGCATAGGGGGCTTTGGCAGCCACAAAGGGCACAAGGTTGCGTCCCTTCATGGTTGGCAGCGCCTGGGCGCGCTCCCGCAGCACGCGGGGGTCCATTTCCTTGGTGGAAATGATACCGCGCATGGCTCCGTTCTTGCGCAGATGCAGCGTCAGGGAACGGGTATCAAGCGCTTCTATACCGGGCTTTTCATAGCGCTGCAAAAACGCCGGTAAAGACAGTGCAGAACGCCAGTTAGAGGGCTTTTTGCAGCACTCCTTGACCAGCAGGGCCGCGCAGTGCACCCCGGCGGACTCCATATCGTCACGGCTGGTGCCATAATTGCCAATAAGGGGATAGGTCATGCAGACCATCTGTCCGTAATAGGAGGGGTCGGTAAGAACCTCCTGATACCCGGTCATGCCGGTGGTAAAGATAACCTCGCCACCGGTTTCAAATTCGCCAGTAAAAGATTTGCCTTCCAACGTAAAGCCGTCTTCAAGCACCAGCAATGCTTTCATAACTTACCCCCGCGCGTCCCGCGCGTAGTATTCCTGCAAACTTTCCACATGGGTTTCGTCCCGCCTCGACCCTATGGCCGTGGCTGTGGCGCGCGCCGCAGCAATGGTGGTGCAGTACGGCACCTTGTAGTTCAGAGCCGCCTGACGAATGGCCTTGGAATCCTTGGCGGTATGTTTGCCCGAAGCAGTATTTATAACCAGGGCCACCTCGTGATTTATGAGCAGATCAACGATATTGGGGCGGCCTTCGTAAACCTTGCGGACTT
>JAQVZK010000326.1 GCA_028708195.1 Desulfovibrio sp. | reverse complement strand
CAAAGGTTTTGAAAAGCAGGGATTTGCCTTCCATAACCGGCATGCCGGCGGCGGGGCCGATGTCGCCCAGGCCAAGTACGGCGGTGCCGTTGGAAACCACGCAGACAAAGTTGGAGTGGTTTGTATAGACATCAAGATTTTCGGGCTGACGGTAGATTTCCATGCAGGGTTCGGCAACGCCGGGCGAATAGGCCAGGGTAAGGTCATCGGCGTCACGCACGGGCACTTTGACGCGAACCTCAATTTTGCCCTGATAATCCTTGTGCATGGCCAGGGCTTCATCCCGCAGATTTTTGATACGAGACATAGTACACTCCTTGACTGACGGTATTCTGCCTGTGGGTCGAAATGGACGGCCTTGGGGCGGTTAAGACGAAAAACCGCAGAGGGCATTGCGCCATAAAAAATGCTTGCGGTCACGTAGGTATACAGCAAGACCCAAGGCAAGCAAACAGCTTCTCTGCGGGTACTTCTGGCAAGGCTGTGTGGCCTGTGATACCAGTTGTATTTTGGAAAACCGCGTGGCAAAGTAAGCCATGCCATATACTTTTTACTATATATAAAGGAGACAGATGGCGCCATGACTACCACCAATGCAAACAATAGCAGTGTGGAAAGGCTGCAGGGTAGAAGACGCAGCATCCAGCGCCCGCGCGTGCATGTGGAGGTGCTGTCCTGCCTGTTGGAAGATATACACTCCGGCGTGTACCAGGTAGGGCAAAAACTGCCCTCAGAGCGTGAACTTATGGATGAATTTGGCGTGGGGCGTCCTGCTGTGCGCGAGGCCCTTTCAGCCCTGGCCCGTATGGGGCTTATCGAAGTGTCGCCCGGCATGCGCGCAAGGGTGTGCAGGCTCACGCTCAACCCCTTGCTGCGTGAAATGCGCGCAACTATGGAAATTTACTCCAGTACACATGACGGCTGGCGGCATATGCACGACCTGCGGCAGTTTTTTGAAACCGCGGTGGCGCGCCATGCGGCCCAGCATATGACCGACCAACATATGCTGGAGCTTGAGCGGATTCTGCAAAGACAGCGCGTCCTGTTGGACAACTCCGAAATTCGGGAATTTTCCGAGGCGGATATTGATTTTCATCGCCACCTTGTCCAGTGTGTTGGAAACAACTTTCTGGATATCGTATCCGATGGCTTTGCGGGCTGGCTGATTACACCCCTGTACGCCTCAATGCAGGTGCGCAAGCAAAGCGAACTGGCCTACAAGGCCCATGTGCGCATATACGAAGCCCTCAAAAAGCGCGACGCCGATGCGGCGGAAGAAGCCATGCGTGCTCATTTGGGCGAAATGCGCAGCATTTATCAGGTGGATGTCATGTCCGAAACGGAAAAAAAGACCGATAAAGACCAAGTGTAGAGCCGTACACGCTGCTGGCATAAAAGGGCAATGCTTCACGGCAATATAAAAAGCCGCAACGGGGATTCCCGTTGCGGCTTTTATGGGCCGGACACCCGGCAACGTCTGCTGCCGCTGCTTCCTTTCGGACCTGACGGGGTTGGCAGTGTTGCCGCCGTCCGGCTTGGCAAATGCTTTACCTGCAAAGAAGTGGGCTGTCAATGCCCGGCCACCCACCGGTGCTCCTCCAGTCCCTACTGAAACGCCTTATAAACCAGCCCTGGCGTGGCGGCCAAAGCTGGCAACCCCGCTTCGGTCAAAAAACTCCCCATAATATACTGAAATACAATAAAAGTTTTAGGGGGAGGGGGCGTGGGGGAGGAGACCCTTTTACAAAAGGGTCCCTCCCCCACAAAACCTTCCAGCCTACAAAGGGTCCCCCCCGCAAAATCTTCCAGCCTGCAAAGGGTCCCTCCCCCACAAAACCTTCCAACCCTAAAAGACTCTAGCCAACTGACCCTGTGCGTACTTTTTGCCGTTGCAGCAGGCCGGGCAGGGCGGTGCCGTTACTCATGATTTTATCCATCATGCTGTCGCTGAGGCCGCCCATTTTTTGAATGCGCTGCATTTCCTCCTGGGGGTCGTAAAGCGGCCAGTCCGTACCGAAGAGCAGTTTTTCTGGCGGGCAGGCTTTGAGCAGGGTTTTGGTGAGCTGGGGGGGGGCAAAGGGGGTGGTGCTGGAGGTATCAAACCAGAGATTGGGCCTGTCTTTGGCCATGAGAGTTTTGAGGGCATGCGCCCACATGCGGTAGCCGCCAAAGTGCGCGGCGATAACCGTAAGTTGCGGAAAGGCATCAAGAATTGCCGCCATCTTGTAGGGGCAGGAAGGATTTTTTTCAGGTGATATCTTGTCGCCTATGTGTATTTCAAACACAAAGCGGCCTTGAGCAGCTTCAAATATGGGCAAGAGGCGTTCGTCGCTGAGCCAGAATCCCTGAAAGTCCGGGTGCAATTTTATGCCTCGTATGCCGCCTGCTTCCATCCTGTCCAGCTCTGCTTCCCACTGTTCATAGCCGGGGTGCAGAGTGCCGAAGGCAATGATCTTGTGGGGGTGGGCTTTTTGCAGGCTGATGGCATAGTTGTTGGCGGGAATGACCTGTGCGGGCGCTGTGGCTGCGCACAGCACCACGCACAGGTCAATTCCGGCCCTGCGTTCACTTTCGAGCAGGCAGTTTATGGTGCCGTCACCTGCGCAGACGACACCATAATGTTCATTAAGGTGTTCCACTGCCTTGTTCGCAATCTTGGGGTGAAAGGCGTGGGTGTGGATATCGATATACATGACTAGGCGTTGCTCACCCCGTTAACCACATTGACGGGCGTTCCCGATTGCCAGCGGCGAATATTCTCTGCGGTGAGGTCAATGATGTTCTGCCTGGCTCTGGTAGTGGCCCAGGC
>JAQVZK010000325.1 GCA_028708195.1 Desulfovibrio sp. | reverse complement strand
AGATGGCAACAAGGTTGTCGTCCGGCGAGACGGCAACTACCTTTGGCAGCGTGCCCGTGGGCATAACCCGAACTATGCTGTTGCTGGCCACATCAATAATGGCCACAGCCGACGGGCAAGAAGCGTCTTTGTCGAAATCTCTACGATAGTAGGGTACCCAAAGGTACTTTCCCTCATGCGAAAGGGCAGCCTCTACAGGCTTGCCAGAAAAAATGTTGGGATTACCAGACGGCGCTTTTTTATGGTAAACATAGTCAAAAATACTCTGTTCACCGCCAAACAGGTCGTGATCTGCCTCGGTGAAGGTATGGCTGATTTTAGCTATAAATTCCAGCTTGGGAAAAGAATACACCAGTGTGCTGAAACCCTCGAGGGCATTGACGTAAATACGCGTTCCTTCCGCATTGAACGTGACTGATTTTGGCGAACGCATATCGTCGTTTCGCACGGCACAGGGGGAAACGCGTATCCCGCCACGGGGCGCGTATATCTGGGCGACCCTTTGAAGGGTTTCTCCTGTGAGGGCAGGGGCCGCGTCAGCGTAGCCAGCTTGGGCTGATGACCTGGTAACACTCGCCAAAGCGTCGCTTTGAGCGCAAATGCCCCCGGCTGGAAACAACATGAACAGGCAGCCTACGCTGACCACTGTGCAAAGAAGATACAAGATGCGCATAGAACCTTCTGTCGGTTAGATTCATAACTACTAAATACCGCTTGTCACAAGACGCTGCCTGGCGTTGCGTGCTCAGGTGCTTCAACCTGAAGCTGTGCTGTACGTCTGTAACTTCCATCCTAAGCAAGAGATGTTCCAGTATGTATGATGTTCAGGATGATGTGCGGTTGTACAGGGGAAGCACAACACGTTGAGTTTATTTTTAATAAACTCAACGTGTTGTCTTTTGATGCCCCCGCAGATAAAAAACAGCAGGGCTTGCGGTATGGTTTGTCTATTCTGGGTAAGCCCATTAAATTGGCGACACGGCAAAATTGGCAAATAATTTGGCATGAACCGCCGCTTCCAGTTTGCACGGGCAGTGAAAGGTCGTGGCGGGTGGCAATTTAGCGGGCAGTGGGTATCCACACTTTACACTGCGGTGCTGTGCGTTTATTGCCCCAGAGCCTTTTTGATTTTTTCAGGCGTAACGGGCAACTCGTAGAATCGTTTGCCAATGGCGTGGGTGATGGCGTTGACGGTTGCCGCAACAACGGGAACCATCACCACTTCTCCTATGCCCTTGGTAGGGGAGCTGTCAGAAAGCGGCGCAAGGTATTCGGCGGTTTGATTCCAGACAGCCACATCCTTGCCGCGCGGCAGCGTGTAACGGTTGAAGTTCCAGGTTCCATTGCCCGGCCCGTCGGCATAAAGGGGCAATTCTTCCATCAAGGCATGCCCGATGCCCATAGCCAAGCCACCCTGCAACTGGCCGGAAACAAGCTCTGGCACAATCACCTTGCCAGTGTTTAGCAGGTTGTGGTGGCGCATGATCTTTACCTCGCCAGTGAAGCTGTTGACATTGAGCTCAACTATGCAGGCGGCAGGCGCGTAGGTAGTTACTCCAGCATTATTGCGCTGAACCGGCGGGAAGTTCACGCTGCTTCTTTTGATGAAGTCGTATCCGCCGGTGGTCATGCGTTTTTTGAGCTTTGGGGTGGCCCCATCGCCGTAGCGCACTGAAAGCACGTCTGCGGCTACCTTGATTGCGCCTATGGTCGGGACATCAAATGTTGCAGTGGCCCATTCCCAGCGGCTGAAGCAGTGCAGGGAAACGCCTGTTATCAAACCCATTGCGTGAGCCTTTTTGGCAACGCGCTCAAACGAAAGGGTTTCCATACCGCCGCCGCCAATACCCCCTTCAACAACGCGCAGATCATTAACTGTCATGAACCCGCTGGATATCTGCCCACCAGCGGGGCCTTCGCTCCATATTGCGCGTGCAGCAGGCCACAGCGAGTTTTCAAAAAGAAACTTTGCGGCCTGCCTTGTGCCAAATCCGATGAAATAGGCGCTGTTTGAGGCGCTCATTGCCGGCAGCATGAACGGAACCCAGTGGGGATTTTTCTGGAATTCGTCCTGTTGCTTTTGCGTAGTCGTGTACGGCGACCAGTTGCTGACAACTGGCAGTTCGGGAAATTCTGCAACGCCAAACTCAACGGCGTCGGGCGCTCTGCCCAGCATGTCACGAACGATGACCTGCTGTGCTGTTGTGGCCCCGGTTCCGATTTCTTGCACGCAATGGCGCATGCGCACCTTGCCATTGGCATCAAACTCCAGCGTCAGGGCACTGGTGTCTGCACCGGTGCCATAATCTTTTTGTACCTGCGCAAAGCCGACACCGTACATTTTTCCGGGGTTGGCCTTGTCGAAATCAGCCTTGGCTTTTGCGCGGTTCACCCACAGCGGATGCCTGGCGGCAAGATCAAGCATTTCAATATTGTTCAGTTCGCCAAGCGGCTGTGCGCCTTGCGTGTTTTCAAATCCAGCCTGCATGGCGTTGAGCCGACGCAGTTCAATCTGGTCAATGCCCAGATCAGCGGCAACTTCATCAACCATCAACTCCGTGATGCTCATCGCCTGAATTGTGCCGTAACCTCTCATGGACCCGGCTTCTACAGCTGGCGTTGCAAGTGCGATTGTTGCGAGGTCGGATTTGGGGAAGTAGTAGATTGACTGCGCGGCGGTTGCTGCCACCTGCGCAACCGAGAAGGAAAAGTTGGCCCGGCCGCCGCCGTTGAGGTTGTAAAATCCTTTTATAATCTCAAATTTACCGCTTTTGCGGTCGGCAACAATGGTCACATCCATTTCTATGGAGTGCCGC
>JAQVZK010000324.1 GCA_028708195.1 Desulfovibrio sp. | reverse complement strand
AATCTGGCGAGGCGCAAAATATCGCCACCGCAGATGCCGCCGACAAACAGAACAGCAACGGCGCAGCCTCGGGCGCAAGCCTGCCCGGCGGGCGCACCCTGGCCGAAGCCCTGCGCAGGCCAGAGCTGGACCTGCAGGGCATTTTGAATTCGCTGCGGGCCTGCCCCCCCGGCCCTCTGGCCGACGTTGGCGCTTTTTTGGGCGAAGAGATGTCCCTGGCCGGAATGGCCGCGTGCGAGAGCGTACAGATAGAAATCAAGTATTCTGGCTACTTGGCCCGCCAGCGCGAACTTGTGGCCCGCGCGGCCAGACTTGAATCCACTGTCTTGCCCCCTGATATCGATTATGCGAAAGTATCCGGGTTGTCTCATGAGGTAACAGAAAAACTTGATCGGGTACGCCCTCTCAGCCTGGGGCAGGCCGGGCGCATCTCTGGGGTCACGCCGGCGGCCATCGGCTGCCTGGAAATACACCTGCACAAGCTGGGGCTGCTCTGATGCCAATATCTCTGCATCCTGAGCCAGAAGGCGCGCCTGCCTTACCACACCGCCCCACGGCAGGGTAGGCCCACATATCCTGTTTTGCAGCGCAAAACGTACATTGGTGAATACATGACGGGTAAACAACTTCTTCTGGTTTGCATTGCCGTGCTGGTGGTCCTTTGCATAACGGCCATTATCGCGCAGGCGTATATCCAGCGTCAGCGCCAGATCGCGAAACGAAAAGCCATTTTGCGCCAGATGCTGGAAACAGCCCAGGAACAAAGCGAAATATTCGACATCAAGATCCTGGACACTGCCGCTGCACACAAAGGTCTGGCCGGCCTATTGCAGAACATCTCCCCCACATCGCTGAGCATGGAGGTGTTAAACTTTGTCTCGCGGGCGCTTGTGGGCGTAACCGTGGAGGTCTATTTTCGGGTGACGCTGCCCGAAGGCCCCGCTTTTTACAAATTTCGCGCCATTATCCAGGACGTGAATTCAGGCCGCCATAAATCCACGCTGTACATATCTGCTCCTGAAGATTTGGCAGAGGGGCAAAAGCGCATTTTCATTCGCATAAAGCCGCCCAAGGACAAGGTGAGCGTCATTGGCGTGTGGGAAATAGATTCCAGCAAGCCCATGCCGCGCAACACCTCAGAAATAAACCGCCCCCTGCTGCATTATAGACGCGGCATGGAAAGAGAGCCCGTGCAGGTGGAAAATGTTTCGGCCACAGGCATGGCTTTGAGTTTTCCCATAGAAGATCTGGACATCATGCCTGTTGACCTGGACAAAGGTTCGCAGTTACTTTGTCTCATCATCTACCATGTGGGCAAGGATGAGAGAATTGTCACCTTCTGGTGCACCTGCACGGTTCTGCATGCTCGTGTGCATGAAGAGCCAAAATCGGCTCTTGTGCTCGGCATGGAATTTACCAACTGGGCCGTGCTCGAGCAGGGCAAGTCAGACATCCACTGGTTTCACAGTACGCCCTCACACGGGGTGTCGCCCATTACCCAGTGGGTTATTCATATGGACCTGGAGCAACGCAAGCTGCTCTAGACTGAGGCGACCATTAAAGGCCAAAATATGCTGCAACGGCCCTCAGGCAGCATAAAACGGCTGTAAACGTAATGAAGGCCATAGGTTGTGCCACAAACGCACCCGGCCCAATTTCAACCAAGGAGACTACATTGGACGGCGGCTCGGAAGGTCATAGTACCATCTGGTCGCGCCTGAGCAAATTGTTCGGGCACGACGATCAGGAATCTCTGGAAAAAGCCATTCTCGAAGCACGTGCCGACGGCGAAGTGGAGCCCGAAGAGGAATCCATGCTGCTGGGCATTTTGCGCTTCAACGATCTTCAGGTGCAGGACACAATGATCCCCCGCACCGATATCGACTGCGTTCCTTACGACATGCCCTTGGCCGAAGTGGCGCGCATCATCGTGCGTTCCGGGCATTCGCGCATCCCCGTGTACAAGGATACCCGCGACAACATCGTGGGCATCCTGCACGCCAAGGATCTGCTGCGCAGCATGCTTGACGCGGGTGGCAAACCCTCCTCAATGGCAGAACTCATCCGTGATCCCTTCTTTGTTCCTGAAACCAAATCCATACGTACCCTTCTGCAAGAATTCCGCGCGCGTAAACAGCACATTGCCATCGCGCTGGACGAATACGGCGGAACTTCAGGGCTCATCACCATTGAAGATGTGCTTGAAGAAATCGTCGGTGACATAGAAGACGAGCACGATGCTCCGCGGCAGGAAGATATCCGCCCCCTGGGCGACAACATCTATGATCTCACGGGGCGCGCCCTGCTTGAAGACCTTGAGGACATGGGCGTGGATATCGATTCCGATGAGGTGGACACCATCGGCGGCTACCTCAGTATGGAAGCCGGCCATGTGCCCGGCCCCGGCGAAAGTTTCACCCTGCGCGGCTGGACGTTCACCGTGCTTGAGGCTGACCGCAAGCTCATCGTACGGCTGCGCATGGAGCCGGCAAGCAACGCTGCCAACCGCTCCAACACGGAACAGGGGGCAGAGCAGGGCACGGAACAGGCGGCAGAGCAGATTTTTGAATCCGCGCTCAATGCTGGCGCTCACGAGGTGCAGCCCGCGAGCTGTGACAGCGAACCCTTTGTTGCTGATGCCGAAAAACTCCTCGCTGAACCGCACCTTCTTACGGCAGCTGTCCCGACGCAGGACGAGGGCACCCGTCCGTCAGAGCCCGCGGCCAAGGAATGAGCCAAGCCTTGACCGCCACATTCCGGCCTGACATAACGGCATTTTTTGTCGGCTTCCTGGGTGCCGCGGGCATCTGGCTTGGCTTTCCCAACGATATGG
>JAQVZK010000323.1 GCA_028708195.1 Desulfovibrio sp. | reverse complement strand
AGGCATATTTTACGGGGCTTGTGTCTACTTTTCTGGCAACGCCCTGCAGCGGGCCTTTGTTGGGCGGCGTGCTGGGCTGGGCCTTTACACAGCCCCTCATGGTTGTTGTTGTCGTCTTTTGGGCTGTGGGCCTGGGCATGGCCCTGCCGTATATTCTTTTCAGCATCTGGCCCGCCTTTGCGCGCATTTTGCCCAAGCCTGGGGCATGGATGCATGTTTTTGAACGTGTGGTGGGCTTTTTTCTCATGGGCACCGCCCTGTACCTGCTTTCCATTCTTCCCGTGGAAAAGCATATGCAGGTTTTGAGCGTGCTGCTGGTGGTTGCGCTGTGCGCCTGGCTTTGGGGACAGTATTGTGGCATCTCGGCGCCCCCCATGCGTCGCCGCATTGTGGGCTTTGCCTGCCTGGGGCTACTGCTGGCTTCCTTTGTGTGGGTTCTGCGCCCCGTGGCACCCCTGCCGCAGTGGCACGACTTTACCCCGCAAAGGTTTGAAGCAACCCTGGGCAAGAAACCCCTGCTGCTGGAGTTTACCGCCGACTGGTGCCCCAACTGCAAGTTTGTGGAAGCTACCGTGCTCACAGGCGAACGCCTGCGCCGCCTGCAGGCCCGCTACAACATGGAGCTTGTGCGCGTGGACCTCACCAACGCCAATGCTTATGCCGTGCGCCTTCTGGAGGCGCTGGGCAGCAAGAGCATCCCCTTGACGGCGCTTTTTCCCGCAGGTGACATGTCTGCCTCGCCGGTGGTCTTGCGAGATGTGTATGGAAGTGGGAGCCTTGAAGAAGCCATGCGTGAAGCTTTTGGGCGGTAGAGATTTTTTATCGGCCCTATGGTGCTTTACCAATTTGCCGATAAGCCCTACAGTAGGAACTGGTTGGGCCGGGGCTGAGGTCGGCGGCATCACGGGATGAGCGGCTGGTTGCAATAAGGAGAGCACATGGATTTGAGTCAGAGAAAGCAGGAAGACGAACTTCTGCAACTGGTGACCTTCAGCATCGGTGAAGAGGAATTCGGGGTAAATATCTTGAAAGTGCAGGAAATTATCCGCACTATGGAGATTACCAGGGTGCCTCGCGCTCCCGAATTTGTGGAAGGCGTCATCAATTTGCGTGGAAAGGTGATTCCCATCATTGATTTGCGCCGCCGTTTCGGTCTTGCGCCCAAAGAGCACGACAAGAACACGCGGATCATTGTTATTGAAGTCAACAATATCGTTGTCGGCTTTGTGGTAGATGCCGTTTCTGAAGTGCTGCGCATTCCCGCCAGCACGGTGGAACCGCCGCCACCAGTGGTTGCCGGAGTGGACTCGGACTACATCAACGGAGTGGGCAAGCTTCAGGACCGTCTGCTCATCATGCTTGATCTGGACAAGCTGCTTTCTAACGATGATATGGAAATGCTTGGCAGTGTCTAAAATAAATAGTCTTTGAAATACTTAGTTTTTTGTGGAGGAGGGGCCCTTTTGTAAAAGGGGCTCCTCACCCACGCCCCCACCCCCCTAAAATTTTTATTCGTATTTCAGCGCACTACACAAATCTTCTGCCTCCAAACGGCTTTTCATCGGCAACACCCTCCCATCGCACTGCCGCCACGCGCAGCGACCCCCACGTGTGACACGCGCATCCCGCTGTGCGCGCACGTCCCTCGCGCAATGCGCACACCGCGTCACCTAAAAAAATGAGGCGGTGCGAATATTCAAACTCGCACCGCCTAAACAATTCTTTTGTGAATACCCACCGTTAATCCAGTGTTAAAAACGGCGTTCTTCGGAAAAATATAATCTATATGAAAAAACTCTGATTTTCAGTTAAGTCTTACACGCTGGCAATTAAACCTTACATGCTGGCGGTTGACCTTGCGTTGCTCAGGGCCTGGTGTTTATGCGGCGGCTGGAACGCAGGCTCAACTCTTCCACAATGGTTTTTTCATAGTCTGGAGCCAATGAAAAATCAGCGTGCAGCTCCGCGCAAATCATATTTTCAATTTGCTGCGTTTCTTCCCATATTTCCAGCAATTCATCGTCAGCCAAGGTTTTGACACGCTCTGCAAAAGGTTCTTCATCAATAAAGGGGGTACAGGAAGCCATACGTTCTCTCCCGTGGACAAGGGCAAAAACTGGCATAAAGGCCAGCGAATATAATCAGTCCCCGTAGGAGCCGTCCCCTACGGATACAGTTTTTCATCAGCAAACAACTGCGCGGTTTTAACGAGCCGCAGTCTGGGGCGCAAGGCGTCTGGCGTCCCCAGAGGTTGCAATATTGCCATTCCAAAAAGCAGAGGTGACAGGTAACCATTACCCCAGTCAGCGACAAATGTCACTGCCTCAAGGGCATTATGGTGGTGCTCATCCATAATCGTATCCCATTGACGCAGCATGGCCCTGATGTTTGCAGTGCGCGGGCCTTTTTTTGTGTCACGGGTAAAATTCAGTTCTGGCAAGGCGGAAAAGTCTGTAAAGCACTGGACAACCTGGCGATTTTCTTCTTCAGTTGGCAGGCTCAGGCGAAAGGTTTCAGCAAGCGCCTGCTCTGTGCGGTGGCTTTTGTCTACAAACTCGATGTGAATGATTTCCATACCGGGTGGCAGCAGAGGATTCAGGCGCTCGGCAATTTCTTTGGGTGGAATGATTTTGTGCAGGGTCAGGGCAAACCATTCCGCGTAGCTTTCCACCCCCACAGGGAGGGCGCGGCCAAAAGACATGAGCGGCATGGGGTGAAACCCCTGCGAAAAAGCCATAGGCAGCTCCGCGCGGCGCAGGGCGCGATCCAGAACAGCCTGAAGCTCCAACTGGCTCAAATACGCGCTGCCGCCTGCCTTGCTGTGCCATATGCGATACTGGGCGGCCT
>JAQVZK010000322.1 GCA_028708195.1 Desulfovibrio sp. | reverse complement strand
GAACCAGCTTCATCACCCAATTCGACATCCAATATCAGGAACCGGGCTTTATCCTGCGTTTCCCCTCCGGAGTGAGATGGCTTCCTACCACGCCATTGTGGGCGGTGTTATTGCAGGCATGGGCGTGGGAGTGGTGCCGGAATCAGTGCTGCCCCTTTGGCGTTCAGACGGTACGCTTTCTGTGCACCCGCTGGAGCATCCCCTGTGTAAGTCCACCACCGAGCTGGTTTGGCGCAAGGGTGTGCTTTCTGCCAATATGGCGGCGTTGCAAGAGTGTTTGCGAGGGGGGAGGCGGCTGGCGCCGATTGAGTGGGGCGCGCTGTGCGCGGGGGAGTGTTGTGCCCTCACAACGCATTGCCCCCCCCAAAAAAATTAGCCCCGCAGGCCGTTGCGCATGGCTTCACGCACGGCCCCTACGCTGGCGGCGATGTCAGGCGCGCCCACCAGTTCAGACACAAGGGAACAGCAGCGTGCCCCATGCCGGGCCACTTCAGCGATATTGTGGGCCTTGATGCCGCCAATGGCCACAAAGGGCAGGTCAGTGTTGGCAGCAACCCAGTCCAGATAGGCAAAGCCCACGGGGGCCACCACATCTTCCTTGGTTTGCGTGGCAAAAATAGGCCCCACGCCCAGATAGTCCGCGCCGAGGCTTTTGGCGGCAAGGGCCTGCCCCGGCTCATGCGTGGAGAGGCCGATGATCATGTCTGGCCCCACCAGTGTGCGCACTTCGGGCACGGGCAGGTCTTCTTGCCCCACATGCACGCCGTCGGCCTGAACCAGCATGGCTATGTCCACGTGGTCGTTGACGATGAAGCAGGCTTTGGCCTCACGGGTCAGACGACGCAACAGTCGGCATTCTTCAAGCATTTCACCGCCCTTGAGGTGCTTTTCGCGGTATTGCAAGATGCGCACGCCCGCCCCCAGCAGGGCTGATGCCACCTCTTCAAGCGACCGTCCCAAGGACAGGCGCGAGTCTGTGATGGCATAAATATCTGTTTCACCGGGAAGAATCTTGGCCATGATTGGGTCTCACTTTTTTATGGCTGCAACGACACGGCGTATGCAGCTTTGCACAAAGCGTGCGGGATGAAAGGATGTATGGGCAAGGCGTTGCGGCAGCTCAAAGGCGCGGGCGTCAAAATTTTCTGGCCGCAGCAGGGGAAAGGTCACTTGTGTCCCCGACGCGGCACTGCCCGGCGCTTTGCGGCGCACAAGGGCCGCCCCAAGGGGAACAGCCTCGGGCGCAAGCCCAAACACCGCGTACAGGGCTTCGTCCAGAGCCACAGCCGAGGCGCTGGCCCCCATCAGGTTGAGCACAAAGGGCTTGCCCTTGGACGGCCCGGTGACGTGCATGGCCACAGCGCCGTCGGCAAGGGCCGCCACAGGCGGCAACGCGGCCCACAGGGCGGCCAGGCAGTCGGCAAAATATGTTGGGTCGCGCCCCTCGCGGGCATGGGCCACGGCCTTGTGCAAGCCGCTTACGCAGCCAAAGCAGTTTTTTACCGCCAGCGTCAGCAGCATCTGGCTGTGCGTCTTGACTCGTGGCAAAGAAAGAATGAAATCGCATTCTTGCACGGCGCTTGCGATATGAAAACGCGGCGCGCCCTTGCCGGAGTGCCCGGATATGGAGCCTGGCGGCAAGGGCAGGGTAACGGGTACGGGCTTGTCCAACTGGCGCACGGCAAGCCCCAGAGGCCGCAGGGCACTCTCAAGCCCGATGGCACGGGCCACATATCCGGCCCGGCCAAAACCGGGAGAATCCGCCACGGCCATCTGAGCGCCGTGGTCACGCAGCCAGCGGCAGGCGGCCACAACCACTCCCGGTGAGGTGCAGGCCAGCGACTTGCCCAGGAGCAGGTTGGGCTTCACAAGCACCTTGCTTCCCACCTTGAGGGAGCAGGACTGAACAATCTGGGCGGCATCCAGCAGGTCCCCCACCAGTTGGTCAAGGGATTTGCGGTCGTAACCTTCACAACGGGCAAGAGCCACGGGCACGGCAGGGGCAAAGACGGGTTGTTTTTCCATTGGCCGAATATGCCGTTGCGCGGTCGCCTTGTCCAGCCCCGGCTGCCCTCCAAATGCGGCCGGGCAGGGCAGGTGTTGCCCGCCACATGCCTGGGCTGCGTCGTGTGGGCAGGGTTGGGCCGGTATGCGTGTGGCATGCGCAGGTATGTTTGGTATTCCCTGCTGTTTCGCTCTTTTCAAAGCTCTGCTCTTGGCGTATGGATTCAGAACGGCGTAATGCCAATGACGCCATGCCATTACTTATGCAACCCGCGGGATATCCCCCCGTTCGGGCAGTGGCAAAATAAATCCGCCTGATCCTCTTGAGGTTACTCATGCACTCCATATACCGTTTTTTTGCCTTTTTTGTTCTGATTTTGTGCTGTTTTATGACCGGTCAAGGGGCCCTAGCCGCCGACGCCACCGCGCCGCAAGAGGCCGCTGCTGCTTCTGAAAAGCCCCGGCAAGACGTCACAGCCCCCGCCAGCGGCAGTCCCGCCCGTGCCGCCGACACCGCACCGGCGGCTCCCGCCCAGCCAGAACCTCTCAAGGGGCGGCCCGTAGCCCCTGAAAGCGCACCTGCTGCCGCCCCCGTCCAGCCTGCGACCCCTTCCGAATCTGGTGCCACAAACCCGGTGCAGCAACCGGAAAAGGTCGAAAAGCAGGAGAAAAAAGAAGCTCCCAAGCCCAAGACCGAAAAAAAGGCAGCGGCCAAGCCCAAGGCTGAAAAAAAGGACGCAGTTGCCCCCAAGACTGATAAAAACAACGCTGCCGCTGCCGAGGCCGACAAAAAAGAAGCCTAGAGCGGCGACGAAGACCAGGAACAGCAAGAAGAAAAATCCGGGGTGCTGCACGACC
>JAQVZK010000033.1 GCA_028708195.1 Desulfovibrio sp. | reverse complement strand
GCCTGCCCGGCTATGGAACAGGTCGCCACACCCGGTGCGCACACTGTTGAAGAAGTGGCAACCATGCTCAATGTGCCCGCACGCAGCATAGTCAAGACCATGCTTTTCAAGGCTGACGGTCAGACTGTGGCGGTGCTTGTGCGCGGCGACCGCGAAGTGAACGACATCAAGCTCAAAAACCTCATGAAGGCGCAGGAAGTTGAACTGGCCGACGCCGCCACGGTGCAGGCCGTAACCAATGCTCCCGTGGGCTTTGCAGGCCCTGTGAAACTGGGCGTGCCCATTTATGCTGATGCCGAGCTTCAGGGCGGCACGGACTATGTGGTTGGTGCCAATGCAGGCAATGCCCATATCAAGCACACTGACCTTGGGCGTGATGTTACGGTGACCGCCTGGGGCGATTTGCGCACCATCACCCCTGAAGACCAGTGCCCGCGCTGCGGCGGCCGTATGGAGCTGACCAAGGGCATCGAAGTTGGGCATATCTTCATGTTGGGCTTGAAGTATAGCGAAGCCATGCATGCCGTGTTTCTTGACGAAAATGGCAAGGAACAGACAATGATTATGGGCTGCTACGGCATTGGCGTGTCCCGCGTGGCCGCTGCCGCCATCGAGCAGAACCACGACGAGCACGGCATTATCTTTCCGCCGCCAGTGGCTCCCTTTGAGTGCATTTTGCTCAACCTTGACCCGCGCAATGAAGAAGTTAATGTCAAGGTTGAAGAAATATACGCCCTGTTGCAGGGCATGGGTGTGGAAGTGCTGATGGATGACCGTGAAGAACGGCCCGGCGTCAAGTTCAAGGATGCCGACCTGCTTGGCATTCCCGCGCAGCTTGTGGTGGGCGGCAAAGGCCTTGCCCGTGGTATTGTGGAATGCAAGGACCGCCGCACGGGTGAAAAAAGCGAGATATCTTCCAGCAATTTTGCGCAGGATTTTTCTGCCTGGGTTGAAACGGTCCGGCAGGGCTGGGCCAGCCGTTAATACGTTTTTGTTTTGAAGTGGCTGCTTGGTGCGGCTTTTTGTGAAGTTCGCGCCAGGCGGCACGTTATGGTGTTCGGGCGACTCAGGGCGGAGTTTGCCACTGGGTCGCCTTTTTTCTTATGACGCGCAAGGGGCTACAGAGCACGATGCAGGAAGCCATACTGACAGTCCGTGAGCTTACGGAACAACTGCGCAAGAGCCTTGAGGGGCGCTTTCCCTTTGTTTGGGTGCGGGGTGAGGTGACAAACTTTTCCCGTCCCGGCTCGGGGCATGTCTATTTCAGCCTCAAGGATCAGGACGCGCAGTTGCAGTGCGTCTGGTTCCGTCACATGCAGCGGCAGGCTGATAAGGCTTTCGACCCTCTCACGGGAGAAGTTTTTGACAAGCCAAGGCCGTCGCCGCTTGAGCTTTTGCGCAACGGGCTGGATGTGCTTTGCGCCGGGCGTATCAGCGTGTACGCGCCGCGTGGCCAGTACCAGTTGGCCGTGGAACTTGTGCAGCCCGCTGGCGAGGGCCTGCTGGCCCAGGCCTTTGAAGAAAGCAAACGCAAGCTGGCGGGTCTTGGCTATTTCAGCCAGGAGCGAAAGCGCCCATTGCCCCGTGATCCGCAGCGCGTTGCTCTCATCACATCGCCCACCGGGGCGGCTATTCAGGATTTTCTCGAACTGGCGCGTCAGCGCGGCAGTGGTTCACGCATTCGCCTGTTTCCTACGTTGGTGCAAGGGGCGGAGGCTGCCCCGGCCATTACGCGCGCCCTGGCAGAAGCCAATGCCCAAAACTGGGCGCAAGCCATTGTTCTTGTGCGCGGGGGCGGCTCTCTGGAAGACCTGTGGGCCTTCAATGAAGAAAGCGTTGCCGAGGCCATATATACATCCCGCGTGCCTGTGCTGGCAGGCATTGGGCACGAGGTTGACGTAACCCTTGCAGACATGACCGCCGATATGCGCGCGGCAACGCCAAGTCATGCGGCGCAACTGCTTTGGCCATTGCGGGCAGAACTGCACCAACGCGTGGATGAAACCATGTCAGCCCTGCGCCGCGCTATGGAGCGTCGCCTTGAAAAGGCGGGGCAGGGCCTGCGTGAGTGTGAAAAGGCCCTGGCCTGGTTTTCGCCCCAACGCCACCATGAGCGCCTTTATGAACGCCTTGCAGCATTGCAGGCGGCCCTGGACCGGGCTGGACACCATTGGCTTAACAGCAAACTGCAGAGGGCGGATTTTCTTGAGCGCGGGCTGCGTAGCGCCCTGGGGCCGGAAAAGCTGGATATTTTTGATACGAGGCTTGAGCAGCTCACCGCCCGGTTGCACTCGGCCCTGCCGCGTCTTGTGGCTGACAAGGAGCGTGCGCTGCAACACGGTATTTTGTGCTGGCAAAACACGGCCCGCACCTATGTAGCTGAGCATCTGCGGCGTCTTGACGCCCTGAGCATGGCGCTGGAGGCGCGTGACCCGCTCATGCCGCTTGCGCGTGGCTATGCGCTGGTCAGCACATCCGCAGGGCTTGTACGCTCAGTGGACCAGACGTCACCCGGCACCAAAATTGAAGTGCGCCTGGCTGATGGCAGCCTGGCTGCCGTCGTTAGCGACGTGCGGCGCGCAAGGAAGAGTAAGCGAGAGGAATCATAATGAATTTTTTACATAATACAGTGCGACACCAGTATACGGGCAGGACAAGATGTGGGTTGAAATCCGTTTTTATGCTGTCCTCAATGTTGCGGCCAATGCGGCACTTGGTACTGCCTGTGTTGCTGACATTTTTTACGCTGCTGCCAATGACGGCACTTGGGGCAAGCCCGGCCGCTGCCGCTCCTCTTATCAGTCTTGAAGCCCCTGCCACGGTGGCCCGCGGCGACGCTTTTGTGGCGCTGGCTGTAAGCAATGAACCTGTGCGGGCTTTCAGTTTTAAATGGCTGGGTAAGAGCCATACTGCCAATGCTCAGACTGTCGGGGCAAGCCAGGGTGCGGAGCAAAAATGGCAGGCTGTCATATTGCTGCCCGTGCCTCTTGATGCCAAGGAAAATGACCTTACATTGTCTGTTACCCCCATAGCTGGACAGACAAGTGGCAAAAAATCGGCAACCGCAGGGCAGACTGCCACGCAGAGTACACATCTCGTCAACAAGGACCGCCCCGTGCAGCAGCTCACGGTGGACAAAAAGTATGTTGATCCGCCAGCCGCGCAGATGGAGCGCATAAAGGCCGACAGGGAGCTTGTGCGCAAGGCCCTTGCCCAGTATTTGCCCGAACGTTATTGGGCCCTGCCCTTTGAAAGACCTGTAACTGGCGGCGTTTCGAGCCTCTTTGGGCTCAAGCGGGTTTTTAACGGGAAACCGCGCGGCCTGCATCGGGGTCTGGATTTGCGCGGGGCAGAGGGGACGCCCATCCTGGCCTGTGCGGACGGCAAGGTCGCCCTGACGGGCAATTTGTACTTCTCTGGCAATGTGGTGTACATCAATCACGGCGAAGGGGTCTTTACAGCGTATCTGCATTTGTCCAAAATTCTGGTGGCAGATGACCAGATGGTGCGCAAGGGGGACGTTATCGGCCTGGTCGGGTCCACAGGGCGCGTCACCGGGCCGCATTTGCATCTTTCACTCATGGTGCAGGGGGTGTCGGTCGATCCCCAGCCCTTTCTTGCTGCTGCCGCAGGTGGCGAAAGCAAGGCCCCTGCCAGTGCGAATCAGCCATCTCAAGCTCCCAAAGCGGGAAAGTAGACAGCATGAGCGCCAAAACTGAAAACCAATTTGAAAAAAAACTGGCCCGGCTTCAAGAAATTGTAGCCGCACTGGAATCTGGCGATCTGCCTCTGGAAAAGGGGATGACCCTGTATAAGGAAGGCGCGGGTTGCGCGCGCTACTGCCGCCAGCAGCTCGACAAGGCGCGCCACGAACTGGAAGTATGGCAGGACGGTCAGGCCCGCCCCATGCCGGGGCAGGCAATGCGGACAGACGAAGATTTTGCTTCATACCCAGATGATGCAACCGAAGAAGCCGAGTAAGCGTAGGAGGCTCAACAGGTGATAATGCCAGTACCCCGGATGAAGGAACTTTTGCGCGAGCGCGGGCAAATGGTGGAATCCTATTTCGCCACCTGTTTCGATGGGCGTCCTGTTCCGCAGCGCCTCAAGGACTCAATGCAGTACAGCCTTCAGGCCGGAGGCAAACGCTTGCGCCCTGTGCTCTGTTTGAGCACGGCGGCCATGTGCGGGCTGCCCCTGCGCGAAGCACTGCCCTTTGCCTCTGCCATTGAGATGATTCATACCTATTCTTTGATACACGATGACCTTCCGGCTATGGACGATGACGATTTGCGGCGTGGCAAGCCTTCAAACCACAAGGCTTTTGACGAGGCCACTGCCATCCTTGCCGGGGACGGTCTCTTGACCGACGCTTTTTTGATGATGTGCCGCAGCCCTCTGGCCCCGCCGCGTGTCTTGCGCGCCGTGGGCGAGCTGGCCATTGCCGCTGGCTCTTCAGGCATGGTGGGCGGGCAGGAATGGGACATGATATTTACCGGTAGTGACGAAATCACCCTTGAAGAGCTGCGCGGCATACATGCCATGAAGACAGGAGCGCTTTTGCGGGCATCCTGCGTCTGCGGGGCCATGCTGGCCGGGGCGTCAGACGAGGCGCTTGCAGCCATTGGTTCGTACGGCGCAGCCTTGGGCGTTGCCTTTCAGATTGCCGACGATATTCTTGATGTGGTGGCAGACACCGCCACGCTTGGCAAGCCCGTGGGCAGCGATGCGGCTCAGGGCAAGAAGACCTATCCCGCCTTGCTGGGGCTTGAAAAGAGCCGTGCCCTGGCGCAGGATCAGGCCGAGGCCGCCAAGGCCGCTCTGACGGCATTCGACGGTCAGGAAGCGGACTTTTTACGTGCTCTGGCCGAATATACGGTCAATAGGGCGGCCTGACATGCTTGATGCAACCAAAATGTCAACGTCCGTTGATGCCGCCGAAAATGCGCAGCGACTGGACGGGACCGAAGCTGCCCATGCCGGGCAGGCGCTTGTTCATGAGCATCCGCAGCCAGAATCTCAGGGTTCGCTTTTGGACAGCATTGAACGTCCTTCACAGTTGGGGGGCATGAGCGAGGACCAGCTGGAACAGTTGGCCGCAGAAGTGCGCCAGCGGATCATTGATGTGGTTTCGCGCACTGGCGGGCACCTTGCCCCTTCGCTCGGGGTGGTGGAGCTGACACTGGCGCTGCTCTCGACCTTCAATATTGAAAAAGACAAACTGGTGTGGGATGTGGGCCACCAGGCCTACGCGCACAAGCTTCTCACAGGCAGGTCGCGCCAGTTTGATACTCTGCGCACCCTTGGCGGTATTTCGGGCTTTCCGCGTATGGCCGAGAGTCCGTACGATCACTTTGGCGTCGGGCATTCCTCCACATCCATATCCGCAGCTCTTGGCATGGCATTGGCCCGCGATCTTTCCGGGCTCAAGCATCACGTGCTGGCCGTTATCGGCGACGGCTCCCTGACGGCTGGTGAAGCCTTTGAGGGCCTCAATCTGGCTGGACATATGGGGCGGCGGCTCATTGTGGTGCTCAATGACAATGAAATGTCCATTTCACCCAACGTGGGGGCGCTTTCACTGTTTTTGAGCCGCACGCTGTCGCGGCGCTGGGTGCGGCAGACCCGTAAAGAAGTGCTCAATTTTTTGCGCTCCATACCCAAGATTGGCCAAAAACTGGCGGTTTACGCCATGCGCGGCGAGTGGAGCTTCAAGTCATTTTTCACACCCGGCATGCTGTTTGAGGCTTTTCGCTTCAACTACATTGGCCCTGTTGACGGGCACGACCTCGGCAGCCTGCGCCGTCATCTCCAAATGGCGGCGGCTGTTGAAGACGGCCCCGTGCTCTTGCATGTGCGCACCCAGAAGGGCAAGGGCTATGCCCCGGCTGAAAAAAATCCCACACTTTATCATGGTGTTGGCCTGTTCACGCCTGAAACGGGGCAGCCACTTCCGTCGACAGCCAAGGTGCCGTCCTTTACCGGAGTCTTCGGTAAAACCCTGGTTGAACTGGCTGAAAAAGATAAAAGAATTATCGCCATCACCGCCGCCATGCCGGAAGGAACCGGAACGGACAGCTTCAGGGAGCGTTTTCCCGATCGCTTTGTGGATGTTGGCATCTGTGAGCAGCACGCAGTAACCTTTGCGGCTGGGCTCGCCAGTCAGGGGTACCGTCCGGCTCTGGCCATTTACTCCACCTTCCTGCAGCGGTCCTACGATCAGGTGGTGCACGATGTCTGCATTCAGAATTTGCCCGTCACCCTGTGCGTTGACCGCGCAGGCCTTGTGGGTGAAGACGGCGCCACCCACCACGGAGCCTTTGATATTGCCTATTTGCGACATATTCCGCAGATAAGCCTGTTGTCGCCGCGTGATGAAGACATGCTGCGGCATTGTCTGTTCACGTCGCTCAACCACAACGGTCCCTGTGCGCTGCGCTATCCCAGAGGAGCGGGGTATGGCGTGCCCCTGGGCGGCCTGCCGCGTCTTTTGACTCCCGGCAGGGGTGAACTGCTTCAGGACGGAGAAGGCATTGCCATTGTGGCTGTGGGCAGTCGGGCCCACCCCGCGCTTGAGGCAGCAGCGCAGGCAGAAAAGGTGCTTGGCATTCGCCCGCTGGTTTTTGACCCTGTGTGGCTCAAGCCCCTGCCGGAAGAGCAGCTTGCCACCATCGCCCGCCGCTTTGACCGTATTCTTTTTGTGGAAGAAGGGGTGCTGGCTGGTGGTTTTTCCTCGGCAGTGCTGGAGTTTTATGCAGACAATGGCCTCATGCACGGGCAAAAAATCAAGCGGCTTGGACTGCCCGACAGCTTTGTGGAGCACGGCAGCCAGTTGCGTTTGCGCGAACTGGTTGGTTTACGTGCCAAAAATATTGCCCAGGCAATTATTGATTTGGCGGCACAGAAATAACAGACGCTTCAGACTGCTATCGATTGCGAGAAAAGAGACCCAAGGCGGTCTCTTTTCTCGCTTTTACATGTTAGGACTTTTTTTGATCTTGAAATATATGGGCGAAGGCTGTGGCAGCATGATAAATGCGGGCATAAGCGGTAAATGTGGGCATGAGCGAAGAAAACGCAAACCCGTTCACACTGCGGCTGGTTGCAATGGCGGCGATGGTATCAGGCGGGTCGACAGAAGGTGATAGCGCCGCCCTTGAGGTAGGCCTCAAAGCCGCCGGGCAGTTGAAAGCGGGTATTGCCGCGCCCTTGCGTGAGCGCTTCATCAAGAGCCAGCAAGGTGCTTGCCCGGCCTTGGGCTGACGGCGTTGACTGTGACAGCGATGACGTTGCGGCGTCTGGCGTGGGCATGCCGCCTGTACATAAACGCTGCACTGCGCGCATATAAAGACGCAGTCGGGCCGCCGGATGCAGAGAACGCAGCAGGGCGCGGGGCAGAAGTACGGCTGCACCCGTTGCCGGGCAACCTGATTGTCCTTGTTGGCCAGGCTGGCCCTGTTGTCCCGGTTGGTGCGGGTGCTCCAGGTAGTCCGGGTGCATTTCTTGCCAGGGGTGAGCAACAAGGGCGGCATCAAGAGTTTTTTCCCAATAATCCCTGTCTAGTTTGGCAAGTTGCCACAGGTGCCCAAGGCTTTTGTCCAGCGCGGGATTTTCCGCCCGCAGCAGCGGTAAAACCTGAAGGCGTAGTCTGTTGCGGCGATATTGCGTGCTCTGGTTGCTTGCGTCTTCGCGCCAGTTGAGACCGCATTGCAGCAGAAGCTTTTTCAGATCCTTGGGGCAGCAGGTCAGCAGCGGCCGCAGCAGGTGTCGGCCATCATCTCTTGCAGGCATACCCCCCAGTGAAGGCCAGCCAGCGCCGCGAACCAGACGCAGCAGCACATCTTCGCTGAGGTCTTCACGGTGGTGCCCAAGGGCGATAAACTGGGCCTGGCAGGCCAGCCGTTCTTCTTCCAGCAAGGCGTAGCGCAGGGCGCGCCCTGCGGCTTCTTCACCCACATGCAGGCTTGACGCAAAGCCCGTGACATCCGCGTTGCGTATGGTGCACGGTATGCCAAGGCCACGGCAGACAGCCAGCGCGTGGGCCGCGTCGTCTGGCGCTTCGGGCCTCAAGCCGTGGTTGATGCTGAGGGCAGAGAGGCGCAGGTTCAGCCGGGGGGCGAGCAGCCATAAAATAAGGGCCAGAGCTGTGGAATCGGCCCCACCGGAAACGGCCAGTACAAGGTGCGAGCCGCGAGCAAGCGCCAATTGGCGCAGACAGAAGCGCTCAACTTCAAGACAAAGCAGGGCAGAGGTACGGGGGAGATTTTGCAGGCTTGGTGTCTGTGTCATGCTGTGCCCCCGGTTGCGGGCAGCCATGTGTTGTGCAGGCTGATGGCAGGCAGAGTCTCCGCCATGCATCAGGCGTGCGGATGCGGCTTGGCACACGCCGTGGGTAAGGGCCGCCCGTGCAGTCGCTTGACGAGGCGGGCGGGCCAGAATCAGGCGTGCTGATCAGAGTCTGGCGGTTGGGCCAAAATCAGGCCACATGACCAGAACCGGGCGATTGGCACTGAGCTAGGCCTGCGGGCCAAAATCAGGCGACAATGCCACGGTCAGTCAGCATTTTCTCAAGCCAGGCGATCATGTGCGCACGCAATTCTGGGCTGGCATAGTGCACGCAGCCGCAGCGTATGCGGCTTTTGGCCCTGACCAGCAACTCCATACGCAGAGAATCTTCTTCGATTTCAAGGCCAAAAACGTGTGGGCCGCAACTTTGTGCATGTTCTTTTTGCACGGGGGAGAGCATTTCTGCAGGTGCTGGCAACCAATAGAGGCCGTCCATGCCGGATTCAAGTTCCATATCCTTGAGCGCGGCTTCAATTTTGGACACGTCTTCAGGCGTAAGGTCATCAATGCCATACCAGCGCATCAGCGTTCCTCCGAATAAATACAACCTGTTTTATCGAGGTTGAATATGCGCCGCATAATACTGATGCGGGGGCCGTAGCCCTCTTGCGACATGCCGCCGTGCTTCAAAAACATGATGGGGTCGTGGTTTAGCTTGCGCACCAATGAGCTGGTCATGGCCTCCAAAGCTTCACGGGTCTTGTCGTCCACCGGGCCAAGGCGTTTGAGCGTCTTTGCCAGCTCTTCTTCCGCAATGCTTTGGCTTTTTTTGATCAGGTCAACGATGGTGGGCTGCATGTCAAGACTGGCAAGCCACGATGAAAAGTAGGTCACTTCCTCGTTGACAATTTCCGCCGCCTTGGCTGCTTCGTCCCGGCGGGTGGCCAGATTTTCTTCAACAACTTCTTTAAGATCATCGATGTCGTAGAGGTAGACGTTGTCCAAGCCATTGACATCTGGGTCGATATCACGGGGCACGGCAATGTCGATAAAGAACATGGGCCTGTTTTTGCGCGCCTTGAGTGCGGCGCGGATGTCACGGGCGCGGATGATGGGCTCCTGTGAACCGGTGGAAGTGATGATGATATCCACGTCCAGCAAATAGTGCGGCATATGCTCAAAGGGAATGGCGCGTCCGTGAAAGTCTTTGGCAAGCTCCTGCCCGCGCACAAGGGTGCGGTTGGCCACCAGAATTTCGTTGATGCCCGACTGAAGCAGGTGCATGGCCGCAAGTTCGGCCATTTCACCGGCACCCACAAGCATGGCCTTGTGCTCGCGCATGTCACCAAAAATGCGTTTGGCAAGCTCAACGGCGGCGTAGCTGATGGATACGGCGCTGGAAGCCACCGCAGTCTCCGTTCGCACCCTCTTGGCGACAGAAAAAGCCTTGTGCAGCAGTCTGTTAAGAATAACTCCCGTAGCGTGGCTTTTAACGGCCTTGCGATAGGCCGTTTTTAACTGGCCAAGAATCTGCGGTTCGCCCAGCACCATCGAATCAAGGCTGGACGCCACAGAAAACAGATGCCGCACGGCTTCAAGGTTTTTGTGCACATAGACGTAGGGCTTGAGGTCTTCAATATCCGCACCTCTTGCCTGCGCCCAGTTGTGCAGCACCTGTTCGGCCACGTCGTGGGTTCCCGCCGCAAGAACTTCAACACGGTTACAGGTCGAGAGCACGATGCTCTCGCTCACCGCGTCAGTACATGGAAATGCCCAATGTTGTTCATCGCAATGGTTGACCAGGGCAAAACGCTCGCGTACGTCCACCCCGGCTGTGCGGTGATTCAGGCCAACAAGAAAGATATCACAGTCCATAATTATGCCCGAGTCAGCGCCGGATGAATGCGTGGTGGGTTTCCATAACCGTGTTCACCACAATGATTGAAAAAAGACAGAGTATAAAAATGAAAACAGCCAGTCGCGCGGGCTTGCGTCCACGCCAGCCCTTGGTGATTCTGTTGTTGAACAAAACTGAAAACATCAGCCATATAACTATGCTGATAACCTCTTTGGGATCACCCGTTATAGTAGCGCCAAAAACGGGTTTGGCCCAAATGAGGCCCGATAAAATGCCAAGCGTGTACAAAGGGTAAGCCACAAGGGTGGCAAAAGCATTGATTTTGTCAAGTATGGCAAGGGCAGGCATGTCTTGCCAGAAACCCTTCATGTACTGCTTGCTCTTTATGCGCGCCTCAAGAAAAAGAAACAGGGCGCCCGCGGCAAAAGCCAGAGCCATCAGGGCAAGACTCAAAAAGAGCGTGCCAATGTGCAAGGCATAAAAAGGAGCCTTGAGGTGGGCTGGCACCTGCAGCACTGCCTGCAGATAGGGGGCAGACATGGCAAAAAGCATGAGCCCCAGAGGGGACGCAAAAATAAGCGGCGCTTCCTGACGGAATTTCCACCAGGACGCAAGGCCGCACAAAACCACAAACCAGGCCATGAGCTGCAAATAGGCCCCAAGGCTCAAACCGGTTGGCAGGGCTTTATGAATGCCCGTGGCAAGGCCGATGGTCTGAAAAACAAAACCAGCGGCAGTAAGACAGCAGCAAATGCGCCGCCAGAACGGGCTGCGCGCTATCATGCCAACAATGCCGGAGGCACAGGCCAGCCCGTAGAGCAGCAGCGTGACGCCGGTAGAAAATTCAGGGGAGATCATAAAGTAACTCCGCTATATGGGCGTGCAGTTCCGGTGGCAGTTCCGCCAGCAACCACTGGCGGCAGTTTTCCAGGTCTCCGGCTTCCAGCCATTGCTGTAGGGGAGACGCCACAAGTTTACGGAACAACTTTGTATTTTGCCCTGTCTCGGCGTTCAAGGCAAGAACCATCGGGCGCAGCCTGCCCATCAGGGCGGCCATGCGGGCACGGGGTACAAGCCATTGGGTCAGCTCATCCTTCCAGCGCCGGGCAAGGGCCGGGCTCGCGCCACCTGTGGATAACGCTGCTGACAAAGGAACGCTGCGGGCCACGGCTGGCACCTGAAAGTTGCCGTCTTCAGGGGAACTTGCGCAGTTGCACAATATTCCCTGAAAGCGGCACAGAGCCGCTATACGCTGATTTTCCGCCATACTGCCTGTGGCGGCAAACACAAGGGCTTTGCCGCGCACGTCGTCCGCTGTGCAAATACGGTGTTCAAGGCGCACCCGTCCATCATTCAGCATGTTGTGCAGAGGCGCATCAGGTTCGGGCGGCGCATGCGGGTCAAGCACCAGCACCGAAGCGGGGTCGCAGGCCAGAAGCCCGGCCAGTTTGCGCTGCCCTACCTGGCCAAATCCTGCCAGCAGGCAATGCAGCCCACCGAGGGAAAGAAAGAGCGGGTACAAGGTGGTTTTGGGCGCAAAAGTTTCCATGTGGGGTCCGGTGTGCGTCATGATGCGGCTAAGTAAGGGATACATTGTACAGGAGCCAGCCGGTTTTGCAAAGCCCCTTGCTCTTGCTTCCGTACGTCTATTGCCGTACCTTTTCAATACTGGTCGATAGTGGCGAAGGGCGCGACAATGCCGTAGTTTTTTGTCAGTGACGCACCGGAAAGCCACGGTAAAAGCAG
>JAQVZK010000032.1 GCA_028708195.1 Desulfovibrio sp. | reverse complement strand
AAAAGTTCGGTAAAAAAACTTTTGAGCAAGGCTACGTAGCGCTCACGGTCAAGTATCACCTTGGCTGTTCCCATTTGGCTGTCAGGTACAGTCACAGTTCTTGCGCTATGGGGCGGGGCCGTGGCCAGAAGATGTTTCACCTTGTCTTCCAGCCCTTCAGCATTGCCGTTTTTCAAGGCGCTGTAAGCCTTGGCAAGAGCGTACCAGGGCGCAAGCGAAGGATTTGACGGCGTCGCCATGTTTTTGAGCAGGGGCTCCAGAGCATACCACTGCTCATGAAGGATAAAAGGAAGAGCAAATTCCATGGCGGAAAGGTCTGGAAACTGCTTATGCAGCAGGCTGAGCGCCTTGTCTGGCATATTCTGGTGCAGAAACTGCGTGGCCAGGTTAAAAGTAATCGCCTTGCTCGCCTGGTCTGGCATAAGTGAGATGGAATCAAGCCAGTAAATATAGGCATCTTCATACTGCCCTCGATTCCAGAAATCCCAGCCCTGGGCGCGCAGCCTCACGGCCTGCCGCCCCATGGGCGATTCATCACCGGTAAAGCCGAGGTCTTTCATAATGCGCCTCATGTCGCCCTGCTCGTGTACCAGGGTGATAGTTGACGCATGCTGCACCGCATTTTCTCTGGCCGCATTCATTGAAGGGATGTCCCCGTTATGCCGGGCTACGAGAAACGTGCCGTATGCAAGGGCAAGGGGTAGCCCAAGCTCTTCAAGCTCGTGTGAAAAACTCTGAAGCTCCGTGTTTTTTCCGGCCAGGGCCATGCGCAGATAAAGCTGCCCCAGCAGCCAGACATCTTCAGAATAGGCGGTACGGGCCTGCTGCAGTATTTTCCACGCTTCATCCTTGTGCCCTGTGCCCGCGTAAGCGTTGGCGGCGTTGACTGCCCAGAGCACAGGGTCTGTAGCCGAACGCCAATTTTCTGAATAGATTTGGGCGGCCTTGTCATAAGCTTGCGTTTCAAAATAGGTATTTCCCTTGGACTCCAGCATTTTTTCTTTGCTGTATCCAAGCGCTGCACCTTGTGCGAAAAGAGCTTCTGCCTCATTTGTCTTACCCTGCTTCTGCAGGCTTTCTGCCGTCAGAATGTTCAGGGCTCCCAGCAAACGAAGTTGCGTTTTATTTCTGGTCTGGCCAGATGTTGCAGCGTTGATGGCCTCGCGCAAAAGCTGCGCAGCGCGCTGGGGTTTATTATCAAGCAGAGCCGTCACCACAGCCTGATCAGGGGCAGGCAGGCTTGCAGAAACGGCGAGGGCCTGAAGAATCTGTGTAAACCTGCTGTCGTGTCTGCCAAAATCTTCTGTGAGCGCGGCTACCGTTCCGGGCAGTCTGACTGGCCCAAGAATGGTGAAATGCCTTGCAATTTCACTGATGGCGCGGGCCTTGTCGTCCTTATTCAGAGCCAGCAGGTTTTCTACTGCCTGCAACTGGAGTTCCCGGCTGTCAGGCATGGCACCGAGGGCGAGGGTTGTCAGCTCCATAGACTCTTCGTACTGCCCCAGTTTTGCCAGCACAAGGGCTTTTTGTACCCAAAAAGGCGCGTAACCCGGATCAAGCCTGAGGCCGGTTTCAATTTCGTGAAGAGCCTCGCGGTACATGCCCCGGCTGATGGAGTAACGAGCGTTGTTATAGTAGCGAGCAACAGATTTTTTTTCAGGCAAATCGCGGGCGTTTGCACCAGAATTCGCTGCCGTGGCCGGTGTGGCCGAGGCCAGGTTTGCCACTGAGCACCCCACGCCGACGGCCAGGCATACGAGAAAAGCAAAGAAGGACGCGCGCATCAATGGCTCCTGATACTGTATACGGGGGACTGACCTTCAGGCGTTTTTTGTTCCTGAAGGAAGGTGTTGCGGTTGTGTCTGTGCGCAAAAGATGTCCATAAATTTGGGGGCATATCATCCCGCTGAAAATCCAGCATAAAGTAATCTGCCGACATGCGCTTGCCTGACGTGGCCAGATTTTTTGCGGCTTCAAGTGAAAGACGCAGTACAGGCTGAAGTCCGCTACGTTCTATAAGCTGAAGCGCCTGCTCAACCTGTGCCCAATCGGCCTGCGGTTCTGGCGTCAACATGACGCCATCCCAAAGTTTGAGACTCTGGGCCGTGCTAAAGGGCGGAATGTTCAGAACCGCGTCATTAAAATCAAGTTTGCCCGGTGGCAGAGCCGCTATGGGCATGGAACCCTGAGCGCGAACAGCCAAAACACGCTGGCCCATATAGGCCAATTGGTCCTTGCTGCTGGTATTCTTTTCAGGCAGCGAAAGCGCAACGGCAGTGACAGCATTGGCGCCATCATGTGCTGCAGCGGAGCTTTCCCACACAGGAGACGGCGCAGGTTTTTCTCCTTTAACAGGAGGCGTCCATTCTGCCGTTTCAAGTCGCCATGTGGTGGGCAGCCGCCGGGCGCTGAGTTTGCCAAAGCGAGCCTCTGTTGTTGCCCCCAGGGCAACATACCCTTTGCGCAAGGGTGCAGACACCGGCAAAAGGCCAGATTCGATACGCTCGCCATTAAGACTGATTCCCAGACGGTTACCCATAAGCTGGATATCTATGTCCCACGGCGGCGGCTTTGACAGCACCTTGTCATAAATGGTGAACACCCCTTGCCCAGGCAAACGCTCGGCCACTACAAGCCTGTTGTACTGCACTGTAAGCCGAATATAGGAATCGCGAGAGGTATAACGCAGGTAAATATGGCGTTCGCCCTGCTCTTCCAATTCAAGACGCAATGAAAGGCGCACGTTATCCCACACACTGCTGCCGCGTAACAGGGCCGGGTCTGTTGAGTCTTGCTGTGGGTTCAGTATCAGTTCAAACGGTGTAGCCGAAATTTTGGTGTGAAAAGTAGACCAATCTTCGACATTTTCGCTTGATTGCAGGACGAACTCCTCCCTGTTGGCGCTCCATTTTTCAAGAGTCTTCAGAAGAGTGTCTGCATCCCAGTCTGAAGGTACCTGAAGGCGTGTAAGGTTTTGGGGGCCTTCAGCAAAAGAGTTGAGGGCAGGACCTTCGCGGGTAAATGAAAGTGGAAAGTACTGTGCCATAAGCTGCCTGTTCGCCTTCTCTACCTCTTCTGGCATAAAGGCATTGAAAGAGTTGGCAGGCATGTAGATATAGGCCTGGGGCGGTGTCCGCATGGAAGAAGCCAGGGGGGCGAAGGATTTTTCATAATAATCTGCCAGCCTGGCGCGCATTTCGGCCTCACTTTCTATTTTCAGGCCCTGGTCGTTGCGCAGAAAATCATTGAGAAAATAATTCTCTTCCCAGCCGGGAATGCCCTCATTGATGCGCATAAGCCGCACGCCCTGGCTGCCCACATCCCAAAAAGGGCTTTTTGACAGGGACGCCACATTGGAAAAAGTGACAAAAAAATTGTTCCAACCGCTCAGCGTGTCGGTATTTGTAAACAAAGAGGCGTGCGCACTGGCCGGACCGATAACATCCTGACCAAAAATCACACTGTCTTTACGGCCGCCCTCAAACATCAGATACAGGGCCTTTTCTGGCAGCGGCCCGTTATTGTTATAAAAATTAAAAATATCTTCAGTGGTTACCCAATTATACCCGGCATCGGTCAGCGCAGACACATGCTCTGCCAGTTGCCTGCGCGAGTTCAGGCCGGGGGTGTCTTGTCGCGTCACAGAACCGTAAGAAATGGCAGTAAAGCCATCCCGCGCCGTCCACTGTTCTCTGTCAAAGAGTGGCGGTTCGCCGCGTTCCATAAACAGCCGCCCCACAAATAATGCCAGGGCCAGCAACACCCCAATCTGCAGGCAGGTTCGTATGACTTTCAGGACGTCTTTTGAGATCACGCTCATATTTACAGCACATCCCTTGTACTCTGATTGTTTGCCGCTCTATCTCTTGGCGAGCCGTGCGTATACTCTGCCTTCTGTTGCTGGGGGCATGGCGTCATGGCAAGCTCTTCATGAACAGATATTTTCTTGTTTCTGGCCGCTTCATCGGCAGCGGTATCTCTGGTTCCCCATTCCGAGCGCCAAAAAGTTGCCACAGCTACAGGCAACTGCCACAGCAGTACGCTCAAATAAAAAACACAGAAAATAATACCATAGGGCCAGAGGTTGCTGCGCTTGAAAAACAGGTATGAGGCACTCATGAGCATGCTCATCATAAGAATGCCCAAAAGATATTGGTAGGGAAAAAGGCCCAGCTCCAACGGAACGATAATCATAGTGCGGATAACTACAATGGGAGCCAGAAGCGGCAAAATGAACCCGGCATAGAACGAAAGAGCCATAAATGGTTCTTTTTTCCACATAAATGCGCCCGCCCGCAGGGTTTCACGCAGCCAGGAGCGCTTCCAGCGCATCTGCTGCCGGATGAAGGTGCGCATACTGGAGGGCACAATTGTAGAACAAACGGCTGAATCCTGGTATCCGGTGCGCATTTCAGTCAGAATGAAGTTTGTCATGCTGCGGTCGTCGCCAAATGTTGCGGGGTAGCCAAAAAACTTCTGGTTGAGCCACGCGTCCAGATGCTTCAGCACAAGAGCTTTGCGATAGCAGGCCAATGGCCCGGAAAGACAGGTAACGGCGTCAAACACCGATTCTGCGGCCTTCATGAAACGAAAGGCAACATAATAGCGCACGGCCTGCATCTTGGTCAGGACGTTTGTCCACTTGTTCTGCACCTCGGTGCGGCCAGAAACTGCGCCCATTTTGGGGTCGCGAAAGGGCTGCACCAGTTCGCGCACGGCATCTGGTTCAAGAAAACTGTCGGAATCAACAAAAACAAGCAGGTCAAACCGGGAAAGCAGCGCCCCGGCCGCCAGAGCATGGCGCTTGCCCATATTGCGGGGTTGCTCCACAACCGTGAAGCGGTCTGGACCAACTTCATTGATAATCAATTTTTCAATGTGCCGAACCCGCTCCATTGAACGGTCGGTGCTGCCGTCGTCCACCAGGATGACTTCCAGCTTTTCTGAAGGATATTCCTGGTTAATGGCGCACTGTATGTTTTTTTCAATCCACTCTTCTTCATTGAAGCAGGGGATGATAATGCTGACGCCGGGTGTGTAATCCGGATCAACAGGAACGTTGCGGTAAAAAAATGCAAACGTGAATCTGCTGATGAGAAAAATGGTTGCAGCGATACCGTACATAAAAACAGGCACGTCAAACATGAAGTAGAAAATGCTTTCTTCCTTCAAATAGAGAATGCCCAGAACTGAAAGCAACAGAAACAACAAAGACATGAGCACCAACCTGCGCCAACGATTTGCACGCAGGTAACTGTCCAGATTTCGCGAAAAATTAAAAGCTACCTCTACAAGCCCTTCAACTGTGGCATTGACCCTTACAACGACAGCCTTGATTTTTACGCGCGCTTCATACCCTTCAGGAAGGGTGCCGGGGGGCATTGTGAAGCGCAGTATAAAAGTTCCGCCAACCTTGGGTGTGGCGGCATCTTCAGGCCAATGCAGCAGTATGCCAGACGAAGACAGGTCTTCACTGCGGCAACGCAGAGGTGAAGACTCTTCGGTAGCATTGAGTACAGTAACCTGCACGCCAGCTTCAAAACGCTGGTTGCCGCCCCGGCGCGATTGCCCCCTCTCAGGTATATTGGGAGCCAACCGCCGATCCACTTTGGGGCGCGGGTATATTTCACTCGCCTCAACTGGATGCTTGAAGCCGTTCGTCTTTCTCGAGAAAAATTTCAGAGCGTTTTTTTCAGCGTTAGACATACCAGATCTTTTATATTATCCTTAATAGTAATCATTAGCTTGATATCCATATATTATAGTCCTTTTAGCAACTTCGTCAAGTAGATCCATACATTTTAGTCTATACCCCATATGTTTTGCGTCAGCCACATGCCGGCGGCATGTCACCGATGCCCATGCGAAGACTCCCCTTATAATGGCTCCAAGCCATGCGAGGTGTACAGTTTCAAAGGTTGCCCCCAGATACGAGCACATATCCTGCACGAAGCGGATGGCATTGATGCCCCCGGAGTCAAAGGGGTCTTCACCTTCATGCGCCAGCACCAACCCGATTTTTTTACTGCTGAAGCAATTCATTCCGTCAGGAAACTCTTTGCCGCCCAATGCATAAAAGCGGTCAATGAATTGCTGCGCTTACGCCAACTGCTGGTTATGAACAGTATTTTGACCATAAATCTCCTCCGCTTTGATAGTCATACTGACCGAGGTTACCGGCCTTGTTTTCAATTTCAACCACGGTGCCAGCCCGCTTCGCTCCCCGTGCGGGAGTCCCCCCCCGAATGTGCTGAAATTTCAGCCTTAACCAGACAGAGCCTTTGGCACTGTTGCTGCCAAAGGCCTTTGTTTGCCTTGTTTGAGCGTCAGGCCCGCTACCCATCCCCCCTCTAACAGGGCGCGGGGCATAACATGCGGTGTCATGTTTGACGGCGAGGTGTTTTATCTCTAGTTTTTAGTGATTACGCTGTCTTGCAGTTGCCCTCGCTGCCCACCCGCGAGCTGACTCATGTCAGAGTGCGAATCCCTTCAGGCAACAGGGCATTGCCGATCTATCCACAGTCGCCAGCCGTCTGTATAAAACAAGCTCACAGGAGCCGTTATATGATCAAAAATATGACAAAATTTAAGTTTTTTATGTCTCTGATGGGCTTGGTGCTGATTACGGCAATCAGCTGCCAGCCGGTGCTGGCCTGCACGAGAACGCTGTACGTCTCTGCTGATGGAAATACCGTCATCACAGGCCGTAATATGGACTGGAAAGAAGATATGGGCACCAACCTGTGGGTCTTCCCCGCAGGGATGCAAAAAGACGGAGCCGCCGGTAGCCAGTCCGTACTTTGGGTATCCAAGTACGGCAGCCTTATTGCGGCTGGTTACGATGTGGGCTCGGCAGATGGCATGAATGAAAAGGGGCTTGTGACCAGCATCCTGTATCTTGCAGAGTCCGATTATGGCACGCTTGACCCCCAAAAGCCCGTCATCTCCATATCAACGTGGGCCCAGTATGTTTTGGACAACTTCGCCAACGTTGCAGAAACGGTAGAAGCTCTCAAAAACGAACCCTTTCAGATTGCCGCCCCAAGGCTGCCCAACGGGGCCGCAAGTACTATGCATCTGGCGATCTCAGATGCCAGCGGTGATTCGGCCATTTTTGAATACATCAAGGGAAAACTGGTGATACACCACGGCAAAAACTTTGCCGTGATGACCAACTCCCCAAGCTATGATCAACAGCTTGCCCTGAACGCCTATTGGAAGGAGATTGGCGGGCTTGTGTTTCTGCCCGGAACCAACCGCGCGGCCGACCGCTTTGCCCGCGCCTCCTTTTTTCTTGAAGCCATCCCCAAGGCGCTGGATAAAAACTATATTGCCGCTGTTCCAGGAAAAACATTCAACAATCAGGCCATTGCCAGCATGCTCAGTCTGCAGCGCGCGGTCAGTGTGCCGCTGGGGATCACAACACCCGGCCAACCAAATATTTCTTCAACAATCTGGCGATCCATCGCCGATCAGAAAAATCTGACCTATTTTTTTGATTCCGCCACCAGCCCCAATACCTTCTGGGTCGCTATGGATAAACTGAACCTGAAACCCGGCGCCCCTGTGAAGAAGCTGACCCTGCAAAATGGGGCAATCTTTGCCGGAGAAGCCTCTGCGCACTTTGTGGAAGCAAAGCCCTTTGCCTTCCTTCCTGCCGGGCCCAAATAGTCGTATCAAGCGAAAAATGCCAACCACCGGCGCATTGAAAAAACAATAACACCTGCACGCACAGAACCGTAGAATCTACGGTTCTGTGCGTGCGCCTCAACGGCGGACGTCTGCATGCTGGCGCCTGGCCCGAGGCCGTCTACCCTGCTCGTTCAGCGAAGCACCTCGCGGTAAAAATGCTTCATGCCGCAAAACCAGTTGTGTTACATGACAAAGCAAAGGTCTTCACCGCTGTGCCAATGTGCAGCAATGAAGAGCACTCTGCGTAACTTACCAGAGCAATAAAGAAGAGGTTAATGCATGACGTAGAAAGACGGCTAAAGCGGACGCATAAGCTTAAATTACTATATTTAAATGTATATTATAAAAAATTAACTGATAGACGTAAAATTAGAATTACTTTTTCCTGTAACATCTGAATTTTTTACACCTGGGCAAACTATTGCGCACAGTAATCTACATAAACAAACAGATAGAGCGGCAAAAGTTTAAATCTGGGTGCTTGCCCCTGGCAGGTCCTAAATCAGGCCCTTCCCCATTTGCCAGTTCGCCTGTATATTGGTGAGCGATTCCTACTCATAGTACACAAAAAAACTGATTTCGTAGAGGATTACGTATATGAAATTGCCTACCCTTCCACCAATTTTGAAACTGCAGGTCGTGCTTAAAACCCTGGCCGTGCAGATGTCTCTTCTTTTGGGCATCCTGCTTCTGGTATGGGGAGCACAACGTGTGTATTCGCTGCTTGACACCACAACATTCGACGAGCCCATGCCCGTGCCAGCAGCGGCAGACAAGTTGCCCGAAAATGAAAAGGGGAAGATCCTGCTGGATTCCATCACCAATCAGATGCGCCGTGAGCTTGATTCCTCCTTTGGCTGGAGCATCAACGACATAATTTTTAACCGCTTTGTGATGGATAACCGCGCTTACCGCCAGTACGGCGTCTACCATGCCACACGTTTTCTGCTTGATCTTTACGCAAGCCAGATAGCCAAGCTTGGCACCAGTGACCGTGAAAGCGAGTTTTTGTACAAGGCGCGCATCAACAGTTTTGCCATCGACCCCCGCAGCTTTATGCTGCCCTCTGCTGAAGGGTCGTACGAGAAAGGTTTCAAGCTGCTTCAAGACTACAAAAAATCTCTGGATAATGGCACTGGTGTATTCAACTGCCGTTCAGATGATCTCTACGCATCATTTGTGGCCGTAACTGGAGAAAACCTGCTGGGGTATGCCCTTGGGCTGTTGCAGAACGCTCAGAGTATGAACTTCTACACTCTGGATAATCGTATCTACGAAGTACAGGGCATTGTGTTGGTACTGCGTGACTTTATCCACACCCTTTATATGCTGTACCCCGAAATCCGGGCCAAGAATAATGAAGAAAATATGGCTGCTGCCATGTCTTACCTGAACCGCATCTGTGATTATGACCCTTTGTATGTGACATCGTCGTTCAACTCTGGTGAGCTGGTTCTCTCGTACCTGCTGTTTGCCAAGGCCAGGCTGGAAGACATCCGTAACAGCATTCGTATGTAAAAATTTTGCTGTCGTCTTGATAAAAACGGGGCACACCTCATAGTGTGGCCCGTTTTTATCATCAGCGGTGTGATAGCATGCCTTCATCGCATTGTAGGGATAGTCTGGTATGCCCCCCCCCTACACTGACAACTATTCCGTACAATTTTTGGCACAAAAAATGCATAAATACATTGCCAATATATTGTTTGTGAACCAAGAACCAACGGAAAACCCATGAGATTCTGCCCCAATATCCTCTGGGATTTGAACTTTGAACCCACTGCCCTGCAACCCTGTTGCAATGTACGCCAGATTGGCATTCCTGCCTTCCCTTACGTGGGAGGCCCCATCGACATGGTGGCCTATAACGCGCACATCAGAAATATTTTACAGAAAATCCAGCAAAATCCCCCTGCCGTCTGCGCCCCGTGCCCCGAACTCAGGGAAAATGTAATTCTGGAAGTAAATCTGGCAGACGTTCAGTGCACGTTTCGTACCCTGTCTTTTAATCAGCACCGTTTTCACTGTAACTGTCGTTGCGTGTACTGTGATTTGTGGAAACAGACACACAAAACAAAGCCTTATGACATCACACCTGCGTTGCAAAGCCTGATGAAACAAGACGCGCTCACCCCTAAGTGCGCAATAAGTTGGGGCGGCGGCGAGCCAACGTTGCTTCCAGAATTTGAAAAAGCGGCACGTTGGATTGCAGAAAACGGTTTTTTTCAGCAGATATATACAAACGCCATTATCTACTCAAAATGGGTAGAAGTGATACTCGCCAGCGGCGTGGGCCGCATTGACGTCAGCCTTGATTCAGGCGGGCCGCAACTTCACACCCGCGTGAAAGGCAAGGACGTGTGGGAAAAAGTCATGTATTCCCTGCACCGCTATCGGTCTGCGGCGCAGCACCCCTCTCAAATCGAGCTAAAGTACATCATTTTTGACATGACCAATGAAAAAAAAGATATTGATGCCTTCTTTAAACTTTGCACGCAGCTAGAGATAACTACCGTGTGCTACTCCTTCGATTTTCGCGAGGTCAACAGCAACCGGGTGAGCGAACAGAGCCTGAACGCTGCAGTACGCTTTAGACATTGGGCAAAAACTCTGGGTATGATTTGCCAGCCATTTTTTGTGGACTCTGCCCTGCTGCAAAAAATCGAACACCTGGAGCAGACAGGGGCATAGCATCTGACACAAGTACCCCGAACACCAGCGGCCAACAGTCCCTCCCGGCAAGATTGGCCCCGTGTAACCGAATTGCTGCCAGATGCCGCCTTACGGGATATTCGGGAGTTGATGGGATACGGTATCTCACAGCAAGGCGAGCACGGCGGGCGTAGTACGAGTTATAACCTGATAGAGAAAACTGCCAATCAATAATCCAATGAGACAACTTTTTATAGGAGTTAAACTACAAAATGAGTATTTTATAAATCAACAAAGCTGCCCACAACTTCTGCTGCGCGCTATTCACGAGTCATACTGTTATTCTTCTGTAACAACTTATATTTTATTTTGTCTTTCTAATTGAAGGAACAAATCCGACATATTTAAGTTTAGGGCTGTACAGAGTGAAATAAGAATAACAACGGATGGCTTTCTATCGCCCCTCAGCACTTCTCTTAAATATACAGGCGTTATACCAGTTAATTTAGCTAATTGTCTTTTCGACATTTTCAAATTTTCGCGTCGCCGCTCCAATACCTCCGAAATTTCTTGATATATCTCAGGTTCGCTTCTCATCCCATCAAACTACCATATTTTATCTTGACATCATTAGAGTCACAATTGTAACCCTGGTTCTAGTTGTGACCCTTTGTGACTATTTAAAAGGATGAACTGTCACCTCTGATCAAGGAATCTCAGATGCCAAATCCCTTCAACAGCAAAAGCAGTCCTGGCGTATCTTGCGAATCGTGATCTTCTACGGCGAATATGCACCTGCTTTCTATGCCCAACTGGATACTGGCCTGTGAGGAAAAATATACCCACATACGAATTCATGACTCGCCAACGGATTCTGACACTGCCTATGCCATCTTGCCTACAAAAGGCTTAAACTGTGAAGCCAGCAATAAAAAACGTCCTGAACACACCCTGCTGCTGCATGCCTGGAAGACCCTGATTGCATTTCATGTATCTATGGTCAGAAGTCATTTTGTTACGATCCCCTTCCTTCTTGGCGCCAGCAACGTAATCGCCAATGAGGCGCATTGATTTTGTCTCCAAGATCTGCACAGCAAATCGGCAGAGGGTTGCGATCCATAAATTCAATATAACTTGCTATAATCAAATGAAAAATTTAAACGAGTGGCTTGTTTCCTGACAAAAAACACAACAGTATATGCTTAAGGAGAATTAAAGTAATTCGAAATTAATATTGGCATTGCCTGTTATTTAGCGCTATTATTAAGCATCTGTGAACTAATTTTATATATAGAATGGGAGATATATTTAATTCCCATTCATTCTATTTGTATTTTTTTTAAACATTGCATCCTTGAATAAATATTCAATACAGTATGTGTATAAAAATAAGAAATGAATATCCATCAAGATACAATTTAATGTAATTAAATTTTTGGTTCTTCCGGGTTTTCCGTGGGTAACCCCTGTCAGGAACTGGCCGGGTAGAGGTTTAGACCGCCACAGAAGAAGTAGATGGCTGTCTTGAAATGCTCCCGGTTCCTATAACCGCAAGCCTTC
>JAQVZK010000321.1 GCA_028708195.1 Desulfovibrio sp. | reverse complement strand
TCATTGGCCCGTACGACACAAAAGGCTGGCAGTGCACAAGGTTGCGTCTGGCATGGGTGAGCACCCAGACGGATGTTGCGAAAAGCAGTTGGGATCGCACAACGGCCGTTGTTGCGAGGGCCTGCATGTAGTCTAGCCCGGCGACCTGGGCGTTGCCTGTTCTGCGCAGGGCAGCGGCGGTTGCCAGCACAAGGCGTATGCCGGTAAAGGAGCCGGGGCCGCGCACACAGGCCATGCGACGAAAGCTGTTGGGCTTTATGCCCAGCGCGGCACAAATGCTCTCCAGCGCCGGAGCGAGGATTTCTGTGGCGCGGTCGGCCTTGTGCCACTGTTGGGAACAAAGCGGTTTTTCATCGTCGGTGACGACAATTTGCAGCACGCCTTCAGCCGCATTGAGAATAAGCTCGAGGCCCGTGGAATACGCGCTCATGAGCCGCTTCCAAACCAGCCAGCATTTTTGACGATACGCCAGATATCATTGTAGGTGGCCAGCAGCATGAGGGTGATCAGCAGCGCCACACCGACCCGCATGGCGTAGTCCTGCACTCTGGCATTCATTGGGCGGCGGAAGATCATTTCATACAGACAAAAGACAATCTGGCCGCCGTCAAGCACGGGGATGGGCAGAAGATTCAGCACGCCAAGGTTGATGCTGATGAGCGCTGCCAGGGCCAGCACGCCAGCAATGCCTTCATGGGCCTGCTTGCTGACCATCTGCATGATCATGATGGGCCCGCCCACCTGATCAAGGGGCACCACCCTTTCGGCCAGCTTTACAAAACTTTTCCACGTAAGCGCCAGCATGTCTGAGGCCTGGGCCGCACCGGCAGCCGCCGAACCCCAGAATCCGTGTTCCACAAGCCGTACCGCGCCCGTGTTGCGAATTCCCACAAGCCAGGCTTTTTCATCCTCGCCAAAGATGGTTTTGCGCACAGACATTTCGGGGGTGACTTCGACCGTCAGCATGGTGGCTGGCGCGCCATCCTGAGCCGATACGGCGCTTTTTTCTGCAGCAGTTGCGGGGGCTGCGCCCTGATCGGTTTGCGGATCGCCTTCAGGAGCGGCGGGAGCGGCTGGGGCCTTGAACGGACGCTCCAGAACAACGCTGAGGGGCTGACCGTTGCTGCGGGCGATGGCGTGGGTCATGTCTTCCCAGTCAGCAATGGCCTGACCGTCAATGCCCACGATGGTGTCGCCAGCCTGCAGGCCAGCTTTGGCTGCGGGGCCGTTTTCCACAAGGCCGCCCACCTGAGGCAGCAGTTGGGGTGTGCCCCAGCCAAAGGCCAGTATCCAGCACAGAAGCCAGGCCAGCAGCATATTGGCCACAGGCCCGGCTACGATTACCAGCAGGCGCTGCCAGGCAGGGCGCAGGGAAAAACTTTCTTCTTTGGTGAAGCCTTCGGGCAGTTCGCTGTCCTCCTGCTCACCCACAAGGGCAACATAGCCGCCCAGCGGTACCAGGGACAGGGCGTATTCTGTCTTGCCCCATGTATGTTTGAGAATCTTGGGGCCAAAGCCAAGGGAAAAGGTCGAAACACCCATGCCCAGGCTGCGGGCTACGGCAAAATGCCCCAGCTCGTGAAAGAAAATCAGGCCGCCAAGTACAAGGGATACAGCTAGAATGGTAATCAGCATGCGGGTTCTCCGTCGCGGGCGAGTTTGCGTACAAGCTCGCGGCTCTGGCGGTCAAGACGCGTGAGGCGCGCCGCCAGGGTATGGGCCTCGCTTTTCAGGGCGGCCATGTGGTCTGAAGCCGTTGGCTCGTCCTGCGTAAGCGGGGCACAGAAAGGCTGATGGCCTGGCTCGCCTGCGTCGTGCGCCCGCAGAGCGGCTTCTATCAGCCGGGGGATGTCAAGGAAGGCACACCCGCCTTCAAGAAAAAGCTCCACCGCGGCCTCGTTGGCCGCATTTAAAACAACGCAGCGGCCCCCGCGCAGGGCAAGGGACTGGCGCGCCAGGTCAAGACAGGGAAAAACGTCAGTATCCGGCTCATGAAAGGTCAGGGCCGTGGCCGTGAGGTCAAGGGGCGGCACGCCCACCGGCAGGCAGCGGGGCCAGAGCAGGCAGCTTGCGATGGCAAGGCGCATGTCTGCCGTGCCAAGCTGGGCCAACTGGGTACCGTCTTCAAACTCCACCAGTGAATGGATCACCGACTGCGGGTGCACGAGCACCTTGATGCGGTCAGACGGCACGCCGTACAGGTGATAGGCCTCAATAACTTCAAGACCTTTGTTCATAAGGGTTGCGGAGTCTATGCTAATTTTTGCGCCCATGCTCCAGTTGGGGTGCTTGAGGGCCTGCGCCGGGGTTATGTGGCGCAAATCGTCACGGCTGCGCCCCCTGAAGGGACCACCGCTGGCCGTAAGGATAAGGCGGTGCACTTCTTGTCCGCGACCGGCAAGGCACTGAAATATGGCATTGTGTTCAGAATCCACAGGCAGAATAACGGCGCCTGTGCAGGCGCAAAGACGGCGCACAAGATCACCTGCCAAAACAAGCGATTCCTTGTTGGCAAGGCAGATGACCTTGCCAGCCAGGGCGGCGGCCAACGTGCCGTCAAGGCCCGCCGCGCCCACCTGGGCTGAAAGCACGGTAGGGGCTTCTGGCAGGGCAGCCAGCGTTGCATAGCCTTCGCGGCCAACCAAAATATTGGGCGCATAGCCCTTGGGCAGAAGGGGCTTCAGCCTTGCGGCGGCTTCTTCGTCAAGCACGGCCAGATGGGCGGGCCGCCAGCGTGCGGCCTGCTCTGCAAGGCGCTCCACCTGACGGGCGCAGGCGAGGCCCTCAATGCGAAAAGCCTGTGAATGGCTTTCAACCACAGCCAGCGCGCTACGCCCGATGGAACCCGTTGAGCCGAGTATCACCAGACCTCGCGGCCATGTGTCG
>JAQVZK010000320.1 GCA_028708195.1 Desulfovibrio sp. | reverse complement strand
AAACGCGTGGGGCAGCGCCTCAATTATTATGCCGATACAGGTGAAGACGCCCTTATCTACCTATGTGAGCTGAACTCCTGTCTGTCTTAACGCGCAAGGGGTATGTATGCATAAAATTATCGCCGCCAACTGGAAGATGTACAAGGACAGGACAGAAGCCGCCACAACCGCTGATGAAATTGCCGCGGCCCTGCCCGAAACGCTGCCCAAAGACCGCCAGATCATTGTTTTTGCCCCTTTTACCGCCATTGACCGCGTGGCTCTGGCTTTTCGTGAGTACAAGGCATTGAGCGTGGGCGCGCAAAACTTTTATCCTGCGGTTGAAGGTGCCTTTACGGGCGAAATTTCTGTTGGCATGCTGCGCGATGTGGGCGCTGAATGGGTACTTGCTGGACATTCTGAACGCAGGCAAGTTTTTGGTGAAACGGATGAAATGGTTGCCCGTAAGGCCATATTTGCGCTCAGCCACGGCATGAAAACCATGCTGTGCATTGGTGAAACCCTTGAAGAGCGCGAACAGGGAAATTTGTACGCTGTTCTTGAACGGCAACTGACTGCCTTTTTTGCCGCCAGACCCGAGGGAATGGCTGGCGAGGCCCTGGTGGGTCGCCTTGCCGTTGCCTACGAGCCTGTGTGGGCTATTGGCACGGGCAGGGTTGCAGGCCCCGGTGAAGTGCGTGAAGCCCACGGCGTTACCCGTACTCTGTTAGAAAAATTTATTGGTGAAACAGGCAAGAAACTGCCTGTTCTGTATGGCGGCAGCGTCAAGCCCGACAATGCCGGGGCTCTTATTGCCCTTGACAACGTGGACGGTCTTTTGGTAGGAGGAGCCTCTTTAGAGGCGCAAAGCTTCCTACAAATTATCGGGGCCTGATGCCCAACTCTTCTGGCGCGCCATCGGGCAGTAGCCGGACGGCGAGGAGGAATACGTGCAGACTCTCATTCTTACGCTGCATATTGTTGTATGCGTGTTACTGATTATCCTTGTGCTTTTGCAATCAGGCAAGGAAGGTATGGGCGTCATATTTGGCGGCGGCAACACTTCTGTTTTTGGCAGTGGTGGCGCTGGTGGCATTCTTGCCAAGCTTACCACGCTGATGGCGGTGATTTTTGTCATCACATCGCTGAGCTACACCTATGTTACCAGCTCACGCCCCAGCAGCGAGTCCACCATTCTTAATGTGAAGATTGAAGAGCCTGCGGCACCAAAACCGGCTGCCATTCCGCCCGTTTCTCCTGCTGCACCTGCTGCAACGCAGGGCGCGCCGGCGAACACTGAAAATCCCAGTGCCGCGCCTGCGGGGAAATAACTCTTTCTGTCATAAACAAAAAAAGCCGCGGCCTGCCGCGGCTTTTTTTTCAAGCAAAAAAAATTGTGGGGTTGACCATGTCAGACTCCTTTGGCGAAAATCCGTTCAAGTCTCTTGCCATTGGCAAATTTCCTGAAAAAAAGGCAGACAAAACTACCAGCCCTCCATCTGCTAAAAAGAGAAGCAAGCGCACAACTCACGTGTCTTCTGTCGAAGATACCGCTGGTTGTGACGCTGAGGAACGGGCTCTTTTTTTGCTGTCTGTGGGCCAGGTATTGCCCACAGAAGTAAAGCAAGGGGATAACAGGGCAGCGGCCCAACCCGGCGCTGGCGGCTTTTTGCTTGAGGAGCACGCCGTTTTGCCCGCAGTAAAGAAAATGAAAAAAAAACATACGAAAACTGACTCCCCCATAAAAAAATCACAGTCCACAAACACAGCGGGGCAGGATGGGGAGCAGGATGATACAGCCAAAAATTCGGATGCATCCCGGTCTGGTGTAAAAGACATAGTAGATACCAAGGCCACAAGCGCGCGTAACGCCCACAAATCCTCACCACAAGGTGCGGGCATGGCCCCCCTTGCCTGGAGCGCGACAGAAGCCAGCGAAGAAGATTCCATATTCATGCAGTCCGTAAAAGAGGTCACGCCCCTTCAAGGACGCGGGCGTGATGTGGTGCCTGTTCCCGAAGTGGGCACGCCCCCGCCCAACGGACAGGTCAGTCTTCAGGATTTTATGGACGGCAAACTGGAATTTGCCCTGTCGTTTACGGAAGAATACCTTGAAGGGCACGTTGTTGGTCTGGACCAAATGACCGTAAACAAGCTTCGCGCGGGATCTTTCAGCCCCGAGGCTCACCTGGATATGCACGGGCTCAATGCCGTACAGGCCTTTGAAGCCCTGCGTGGCTTTCTACGCGGCAGCTGGTACAAGGGCTTGCGCACGGTGCTGGTAGTGCCGGGCCGGGGGCGCAACTCGCCAGACGGCATAGGTATTTTGCGTGAAAAACTGCAAAGCTGGCTGACGCAGGACCCCTTTAAAAGGGTCGTGCTTGCTTTTTGCACAGCCCAGCCACACGACGGTGGCGCAGGAAGCGTCTATGTACTCTTGCGCAAGTACAAGAAAAAAGGACATATTTATTGGGATCGCACACCCGCGGACTCTGATCTTTACTAGGGGGAGCAACATGTTTCACGCTGAAATGCTTTGTGGGGAAGGGACCCTTTTGAAAAAAGATCCCTCCCCCACGCCCCCTCCACCTAAAACTTTTATTTTTTAGTCTGTTAGGAGGGGCCAGATTTTTTGTTGCCAGCAGCGGACAGTTTGTCCAGCAATCTGTCGTAATAGGGATCATCCTGCTCAAGCTGCAGGTGACGCTGGCAGCGCATCCTGGCGCGAACAACCATAAAGCGCAGCTTTTGCATTTGCCGTACGCGCTCCTGTTCGTCCTTGCAGGAGTCCAGCAGGTCCACAAGCCGGTTCAGTTCCTTGCGTTCTGCAAGCTCTGGCGGCAGGCAGCCAGCATTGCTCAAAATTTTATACGCCATGCGCAATTCTTCAGGCACATTGCTCATGTCCTCCAACTG